>NZ_JAUBQU010000130.1:0-16177 GCF_036701435.1 Microcoleus sp. Pol12A5 | reverse complement strand
GCCGGAAAATGCCTAAATCCCTATTTAAGGCTTGAAACAGAAGCGGGATGGGAAGATCAACGATCGCGCTCAGAAAGCCGGTTGTTTTGCGAGCATACTTCCGAACCCCCACAAACAGCAAAAAACCCGCCTTCTTTGATTTTGATGCCTAGTCCTCTTAATATCCTCAAAACTCAGCCACAATTAACCCCAAACCCTATCAAGGATTTTTTGTCACCCGATCGATCCAACTTGCATAAAATGATACCCGCGTGTCGCCGGAAATTTCCCCAAAACTGCCATTATCGTCAATTTTATCAATATCGCTGATGTTTGTTTTGAAAAATCCTCGATCGCTATAACCCCAAGAACTAATCCCCGCAATCTTCCCGTCAACAAACGAAGGCCCGCCGGAATCTCCGCTAGCCGTAGCTATCTCATTTGTCCCCAAACCGCGATCGCGCAACCTCGGAAAATGCCTCCCCAAAGCATCATGTTCGCTAGTTCCCGCGTCAAAATCAAAGATTAATTGACTTCCCAAAACCAATTCCGACATATCTGATTCTGTAGCATCTTTCAAAACATCAATTAAAGCATCATAGCGATTCTGTCCGCTATATCTTTTCGCCTCAGAATTAGAATTTTCATCTTGTCCCTTTGCACCTAAACCTATATACCCGTATCCAACTTTTGTCAATACTTTACCCACTTCATTTTTGTTTCTATTTATCTCGTACTGTTCTATCCTTGGCGGCGCCATCCTTTTCAGCTTTAAAATAGCAATATCGTTGCCAACTTCCGATTCGTAACCAGTCCAGTCCGGATGGATATAATATTTGCTAACGGGGATGCTAACTTCACCCCTAGGCAATTTAAAAATTGCTTTAATTGCCGTTTCAGCAGGAACCTTAACTCCGCCTTCATTCAGACAGTGGGCCGCCGTGAGAACGTAAAACCCTCCTGTTAGCAGCGAACCAGTACAGGAAGCCGAATCGAGATAGGCGACGCCTGTATATTGATTTAAAGCTAAAGGTTTGCGGGAACTGCTGTCAGGAAAAGCGCTAATTATCGATCGCCCAACTCCGGCAGTTTCTAAAACTAAAAATACCGTCACAACCGCGATTAATAATATTTTGATTCCTGACTTCATTTTTGATAGTGAATTGGTTGGAGAGCTAATCGAGACCTGACTTGTTCAATAAGTCGGGTCTCGCGACTATTTCGTTTGTTAGAATTAGCTTACTTATTGCAACATTTTACTTCGATAATTCGACATTAAGTTCGTTGACAACGCGGCGTTTTAGCGGGATTGATTTTTCACGGGGCAGCAAATCAAATACTTTCCGAAAAGCATCATCCACCTGTTCAAAAGGTATTTGTCCTTTCTCATTAAAAACTACTTTTCCCGATTGGTCGAGGATGAGAGTTTGAGGTACGAAACCTTCGTAATAATGGCTCGGTTCGGTGAGTTCCGGTGACGGTTGGGGAGGCAAAGAGTCAACTGTTATCGGCATAAAATCGGCTTCGCGACCGTAAAATTCCTGAAGTTGAGAGACGACGATCGCATATTGCTTGGAGTCGCTGCTGTCGTCAGTGTAAAACACTAATAATACGGGTTTATGGCGTTTGAAAGAATCTGCAAGCTTGACTTTAGGAGGAACTAGGGAACCGTTACCGGCGTAGAGGGCATAAATAGTGCCGTCGAAGCGATCGTCTGTGAGAGTTGCGAAGGCTGGTGGCGTGCCGGTTAGCAGTATCAAGCTAAGTGCGATCGCCACTGTTAAAAGACAGGCTGACAAGATTCGCTTCAGCAAGCCCAGGCCAGAAGCAGGAGTAATAAGTGAATTTTTGTTCTCAGGAAATATCATAGGTTGTTGGCAGTTGCTGTAAGGAAAGCGAAATCAAATGCAAAAACTTTCCTAATTGTATCAGCAACTGTATGCAAATGTTCCTGAGTAGGTTAACGTAGTTTCGGATAGAGTATGATAATTTGCTTGTTGTAGCGCTCGACACGGTGATTCTACTGATCCAAGAAAACTATTTGCGATCGGCTTTTCAGGAGTGGGCTGAAAGTGTCTGCGCCACAATAAAATTTATTTGTTGCACGCTGAGCTTCTAGCTTCTGAGAATGATGCAAGATGTTAAATCCAATTGATAATTAGAAACTGACAACTGGGAACTTATCACTAATGATAGCTTTGCTTGATACACTCCTCGCCCAAACGCCCGCTGCTGATGTTTCCGGACCCGCTCAAATCAATCTGTTGCAAGCGATTGTTTTAGGAATTGTACAAGGATTAACCGAGTTTTTGCCCATCAGCAGCACCGCTCATTTAAAGGTAGTGCCGATCGCCCTAGGATGGGGCGATCCGGGGGTTGCTTATACTGCTGTCATTCAGTTGGGCAGCATTGTGGCAGTGCTTTGGTATTTCTGGAAAGACTTGACAACTATAACTTTGGGTGCTGTAGATGCCGTGATGCAGCGGGACTACAAATCCCAAGAGTTTCAAATAGCCCTGGGAATTGTTTTGGGAACAATACCCATACTCTTTTTTGGGCTGCTAATCAAGGCATTGCTTCCAGATTTCGATCACTCGCCGCTCAGGAGTTTGGCCAGCATCGCCATTGCTTCGATCGTCATGTCGCTGCTGTTAGCAATAGCAGAAAAAACTGGCAAGCGCAATCGCACTTATGAAAAGTTAACTGTCTTAGACGGCATTTTTATGGGATTAGCTCAAGCAATAGCTTTGATTCCGGGGTGTTCGCGATCGGGTTCCACTCTCACAGCAGGATTGTTCATGGGATTGGAAAGATCCGCCGCCGCGCGATTTTCTTTTTTATTGGGAATTCCCGCAATTACTCTGGCTGGATTAGTGGAATTGAAGGGTGCTTTAGGAGAAGGAATCAGCGATGCTGGAGTTGCAGCTTTGATAGTGGGAACAATTTCGGCATTTGTGTTTTCTTATTTGTCGATCGCGTGGCTGCTCAAGTTCCTGCAAACTCAAAACACCTGGGTGTTTGTGTGGTATCGGCTGGCATTTGGTGTGGCCATTTTAACAGCGATCGCAGGTGGGGGGCTGAGAAATATCTAAAACACGACTAACTTGAACCTAATTATCGCCCTTCTCAAGGGCAGTGAAGTATGTCCGGTAATGGGTAATCGGTAATAAGTAAGAAAGCAATCGCTCGCCCTAGCACCTTACTCACACTTTTTTGCCCTATATATGCCCTCAGATCTGCCACTTGAGAAGCATGAGAGTTTAAGGCTTTGACAAAGGGATATTCGGCTTTCAAAGCTGTATTGTGACGATACATATCTTTTAGTTCCACACCTCGGTTGCCCATCCAAAAACGGACACATTTGTGGCGGACAAACTGAGCGGTTTTAATCGCTTCGTCTGCAGCGTATAGAGTTGTTTTTGCCTTAGCCTTAAACTCTAAAACTATCATTGACGTGGAAAAAAATTACCAGAAAGAATTGGTTTAAAGCCTCTCCGCGATCGGGAGAAATTAAAATAAAACTATTCATTACTCCAATCCTCTTCCTTCCAGGTACAGGTCGCTATCAACTGTCAACTGTCAACGGAAGTAATTATTGTAGTATAGAAAAGCCGTCAAGCTAAGAATGGGGCTTGTATGCTATTAATTTCGGTAACGCTAAAAGGAGAGTGGCTGTGAAAAAAGTAGCAGTATTTGGCAACGCTGGAGGCGGTAAATCAACTCTCAGCAAGAGATTATCGGACATCACTGGGTTGCCGCTTTACGTCTTGGACAAGATTAAATATCGATCGGGCGGCGTTGAGGTGTCACAGGAAGACTACAAGCACGCCCATCAGGAAATTTTGCAGACTGACAGATAGATTATTGACGGGTTTGGCTGCATGGAAACCGTCTGGCTGCGACTTGATGAGGCGGATACTCTGGTTTATGTAGATCTACCGCTATACGTGCATTTCTGGTTGATGACTAAACGAATGATCTCGGGTTACTTTAATTCGCCCGAAGGCTGGCCAGAAAATAGTCCAATATTCAAGGGTTCGACGATCGGTTACTGCGTGCTTTGGTTGTCTCACAAATATTTGACTCCAATGATATCGCGAATATATCGATCGGGCGCGAAGTAGCAAAAGTGTTGCTCACATCAGATATACTGAACAGATTTCGCAATTTTTTGAGTATATTGAAAATGAGACCAAAATTAAAGATGGTGAACTGATATAATCAACTTAATGACTCAGTTACGGTTCACCTTAATACGATTAATTTATGGAAGCCACACTAGAAGCTAAGTTGTGATGCGGATCGAGAGATGGCTGCAACTACCCGCCAAGCTGTACAGGAAAAAATTGCCAGCGATCGCACGTTAATATTTGCCTATCATTTTGGGTATCCGACATTTCCGCGCGCGATAGGGGTGGATTTGAGTGGCAACCTGTCTACTGGCAGTTTGAAAGTTAATTCTACTTGCGGAAGTCATGCAAAGGTTATCTGCAGCTACTAACCTTTGCCGTTAGACAGTTTCATTGTAATCTATAATCGAGCAGTAAATTCTTGCTAAGAAATGCTGTAGATCGACGATAAAAAATTATGCAGCAACAGAATTGGCAACCACCAGAATATATCCAACTCAAGGGTCAATTTGTCACGCTGAAGCCCCTCGTTGCAACAAGAGATGTAGGTGAACTCTATTCGATCTCGCATGGCACTCCTGAAAAGCAAGCTGTGTGGAATTATCTGTTCTACGGTCCGTTTGAAAGTCCCTCTGCCATGCAATACTGGATGGAAAGAGAAATGATTGGTAAGTCCGATCCTTTGACTTGGACAGTCTTTGAAAACTCCAGTAATACTCAAGTGGGAATTGTCGCATTACTAGCGATCGTCCCCAATCACAGTCGAGCAGAAATCGGTCATGTGTGGTTTAGCCCTGCTGTACATAAAAGTAAAGTTAATACAGAGTCACAGTTTTTATTACTTCAGCATCTTTTTGACGGCCATTCATACCGTAGAGTTGAGTGGAAATGCGATGCACTTAATCATGCTAGCCGAACTACGGCCGCCAGAATGGGATTTCTCTATGAAGGGCGTTTCCGACAACATATGATTGTTCGTGGCAGAAATAGGGATACTGATTGGTTTGCAATGACAGACAAGGAGTGGGGACGCTGTAAAGTGAATTTTGAAAAGTGGCTTTACTCAAACGACAAACTCTCGTTGATGGAACTCAACAATGGCTGAAGTTAACTTAGAATTATGATGAGGAGTTCTGGCACTATAATATATAGCAGTTTTCAGCTATTGGTACAAAGAAACCGGGTTTGTGGAGTGTGCTTCATAAACTTGGAATCTGTTATATGCTACACCCACTATCACGATTCGGCTTTCGCCGACGCTAAGCGATGTCTACCGAAACATTAGTTAACTGGCTCGAAGAGAGGACGGAATTAGGCATATTATCCCGCGAGATTTTACAGGCGATCGCGGGTGAAATGGAAATGGCAACTTTTCCCGCCGGATTTCGAGTGGTAATTGAAGATACGCCTGTCACTAATCTCTATATTTTAGAACGGGGACAAGCCGATCGCTACCGCCGCAAACAACCGGGATTAATGTGGGCCAGTAGTTTGTTGCCGGGGGCGATCGTGAATTTATCTGCCCTCCAGCGATCGCAACCTGCAGATAGTCGAATTATAACTCGGACAGAATGTCAATTTTGGGTAATTAGTGCCGATCGCTGGCGTGGTTTGCTAGAAAGATATCCACGGATCGCCGAAGCCTACGCTCAACGTTTGGCGGCGAAATTAGAGCAGCTAGAAGCAGAAATTGCCTACGAACGAGAGCGTCAAAATGCCCTCCGCAGCTATCTAGTACCTAGGGCGAGACGGGGAGTTATTGGCAATAGTCGTTATGCAGTGAAACTGCGCCAACAAATTCGCACGGCATCGAGTGACAGCCGATCGGTATTAATCTCTGGCGAACCTGGTTTAGAAAAGGATAATTTAGCTGCTTTAATTCATTTCGGTTCCCATCGCCGCAACGAGCCAATTATTCAGATTAAAAGTGCTTTACTTCAGAGCAATGGAGCGGAATTATTCGGGCGGTTGGGCGGCAAACCGGGGCTGTTGGAATGGTTGGGAGAAGGGACGTTAATTTTAAATGACGTGCAAGAATTACCCGCTCAATTATGCCCCCAAATTCAGCAATTGTTAACCGAGGGAACCTATACGCCAGTTGTCAAGGAAGGACAAATACCGCGACCACCGCGTTTTAGTAAGGCCCGGATAATTTTAATCTCAGAAATTGTGCAGCCCAAGCTAGATAAGCTGACACAACACAAGATTAAAGTTCCATCATTGCGGGTGCGAAAATCAGATTTAGAAGCACAGGTTAACTATTATCTCAACCTCATTTGTCGCAAAAAGAAATTAGTCAAGCCCCAAGTTACACCGGAAGCAATTCGCCGCTTACAAGCCTACGATTTTCCAGGGAATTTGCAGGAATTGCAGGGAATGGTCGAGCGCGCTTTAGTTCAAGCACAGGGGAGTCAGGTATTAACGGAAGAAGTGTTTTGGGCCCAGGCAGCAAAGAAACAAAAGTTTCGGCTGAATTTATTAAATATTTATCCCAGATTTCGGCAATTTTTACGGAGCGATTGGTATCCCGATCGCGTGAATTATTGGTTTACCACCTGGGTGTTTGCATTGGTGGTAATTATCCTGTTTGTTGCTCCCCAAGATCGACAACATAATTTTGCGCTAAATATCTTTTGGGCGTGGTGGTGGCCGTTAATTTTATTATTATTCCCCATCATCGGGCGATTGTGGTGTGCTTTTTGCCCTTTTATGATTTATGGGGAAATCGTCCAAAAACTATCTCTTAAAATTTTTCCTCGAACTCTCAATAAATGGCCGCGCCAACAAGCCGAAAAATGGGGCGGTTGGTTTCTCTTTGGACTATTTACCCTAATATTTCTGTGGGAAGAGTTGTGGGATTTAGAAAATACGGCTTATTTGTCCAGTTGTTTGTTGTTGCTCATCACCGCCGGAGCGGTAATTTTTTCCCTAATCTTCGAGAGGCGATTTTGGTGTCGTTACTTATGCCCGATTGGGGGAATGAATGGATTATTTGCTAAACTCTCAATTATCGAACTGCGCGCCCAACAAGGAACCTGCGCGGCGGAATGCAGCACCTACCAATGTTACAAAGGCGGCCCCGGCTTGGGGGAAGGACTAACTACTAATGGCTGTCCGATTTATTCCCATCCCGCCCAATTAACCGATAATAAAGATTGCGTATTGTGCATGACTTGCTTAAAAGCCTGTCCGCATCGATCGGTAGAATTAAATCTGCGCCCTCCCGGCATCGAATTATGGACTACCCACGTTCCTCACAGTTATGAAGTTGCCCTGTTATTTCTATTATTAGGCGGTATTTATCTGCATCGCTTGCCGGAGATAAATGATTTATTAGGGCTAGGCATTAATTTAGACCAGTTTTTACCTCATTTAGGACTCTCGATCGCAGTGTTAATTATCCCGCCGATGATTCCCCTAATTGCCTACGCAATCATGCAGGCAATTTATCGATTGGGACAAGCAGAAACCATGCCATTTACAATCTACAAACCCCTCTCATTTGTCTCTCTCGCCTACGGTTATTTACCCTTAGTCTGGGGCGGTAGTTTGGCTCACTATTGGCGATTGGGTTTGCAGGAAGGCGGTCGAGTGATTCCCGTAACTTTTGCCACTTTCGGACAAATTAGAGACGATTTACCCAGTTTTATCGGCGATCCAGCGGTGATTAGCTTCTTGCAAGGTTTAACTTTGATTGTATCATTATTAGTCACAATATTTGTGACTCAAAAAATTGCCAAGCGCTCGATTAAATCTTTGATTCCACAGCATTTAGCGAGTTTGTGCCTGATGGTGAGTTTGTGGTATGCGATCGTAGGAACCTGAGAGGGAGTATGCGCGATACATTACTTTGAGTTTTAATTTTTTACTTACTGGCTCTGACCAATTTAAGAGCAGGCTTCTTGCTGACAGGTACAGCAAAACACCATTAAAAAAGTGCCAGAGGAAATGAGTCCCTGGTGAAAACAAAGGCCAAATTGCCCGATCGCCAAATTCAGCCTAGACAAGTTAAACTGTAAACATTCTCCGCTAGCCACATCCTAAATTATGACCGCACATCAGGAATCCATCATCGACCAGTTCACTCGTCAAGCAATTCCATTCTCTAAATTGTACGCTCACACAAATCAAGAGTCTCTGTACCTGCTGAGAGAAATGGCGAGTGTATCTGACAAAGACACTGTTCTAGATGTTGCTTGCGGTTCAGGTATTGTTAGCTGTGCTTTTGCGGAAGTTGCCAGTCACGTTACGGGTATTGATATCACACCAGCGATGCTCGAACAAGCCCAGATTCTGGCGCAACAGAAAAACTTGATTAATCTGTCCTGGCAACAAGGAGATATTGAAACACTACCATTTCCCGATGCTACTTTTTCTATTGTTCTGAGTCGTTACGCTTTCCATCATTTTTTGCAGCCAGATGTTGTTCTATCAGAGATGGTTCGCGTATGTCGTCCAGGTGGTCGAATCCTGATTGCTGATGTTGCTTTGCCAGCGGATAAAGTGAATGCTTATGACCGGATTGAGAAGTTGCGCGATCCCTCTCATACTCGCGCCTTGACTCTGGAAGAGTTTCCAAAACTAGTCGCAGATGCCAATCTTCAAAATGTTAAATTGGCTTTTTACAAGGTAGAACTTGGGCTAGAACAACAGTTAGCTGCTTCTTTTCCCAACCCCGGCGATGACCAGAAAATTAGAGAAATTTTTAGAGAGGATATTGGTGTTGACAGTCTCGGAATTGGCGCGCATTTCCAAGGCGAGGAGATTTATTATGCGGTTCCAATCGCTGTCATCGTTGGCGATAAAATAGCCTAAGTTTTATAAACTCAAAACAAGTGTAACAGAGTCCCATAAATAACAAAAACTAATAACAAATAACTAATAAATATGAGCGATTTATCAACCAGACCCGCCCTAATCACCAAAGTCATCCCCGACAGCATCTGCGCTGAAATGGGATTTGAACCAGGAGACTCAATCGTCGCCGTCAACGGTCAAAAACCCCGCGATTTAATTGACTATCAATTTCTGTGCGCCGATGAATTTCTAGAATTAGAAGTATTAGACAGTAAAGGCAAAACCCATAAGTTAGAAATAGAAAAAGATTATGACGAAGACTTGGGAGTGGAATTTGAAACCGCCCTATTTGATGGACTAATTCAGTGCAACAATCGCTGCCCTTTTTGCTTTATCGACCAACAGCCTCCGGGGAAGCGGGAAACTCTGTATCTTAAAGATGATGACTACCGCCTCAGCTTCCTTTACGGTAGCTATCTCACTCTGACAAATCTGACTCAAAAAGAGTGGGACAGAATCGAACAAATGCGGCTTTCTCCTCTCTATGTTTCCGTGCACGCTACGGAACCGGAAGTGCGAATTAGGCTGTTAAAAAATCTCCGCGCTGGGAAGATTCTCGAACAAATCAAATGGTTTCAAGAACGCCGCTTGCAAATTCACGCTCAAGTAGTTGTTTGTCCCGGTATTAATGATGGCGAACATTTAGAACGCACTTTGTTAGATTTGGCAAAGTTTCATACCGGAAATATTCCTGCTGTAGCATCGGTGGCTGTCGTGCCAGTGGGTTTAACTCGCTTTCGCCCTCCAGAAGATGAATTAATCGCAGTAACTGCGGAAAAAGCGCGAGAAGTAATCGAACAAGTACAGAAAATTCAAGTGCTTTTGAGTCAAGGAAAAGGTGGCGGAAAACCTAAAAAGCATAATTCAAAATCGCGGTGCATTTGGCTGGCTGACGAGTGGTTTTTAATAGCTGGTTTAGATTTGCCGTCGGCTGCAGATTACGAAGATTATCCACAAATCGGTAACGGTGTCGGTTCTATCCGCCAGTTTATCCAGCAGTTTGAAACGGCTTTTGAGAAGCTACAACCGATGCAAGTCGAGCCTGCGCGAAAGTTAGTTTGGGTGGTGGGGAATGCTGTCGAAAAAGCTTTTGAGCCGATCGTACAACAACTAAACCAAATTCCCGGCTTGTCCGTCAACATGGCAGCACTGTGCAGCCACTACTGGGGACAAACTATCACTGTTACGGGTTTGCTCACCGGGCAAGATTTACTCGAAGCTTTGCAGGGGCGAGACTTGGGAGATGGTATCCTGCTGCCGTCGGTGATGCTAAAACAGGGGGAACCGCGTTTTCTAGACGACATGACCCTAGAACAGCTCGCCAGCTCGCTGAAAACCCGGATTTTGCCGGTGAGCGGAGTAGAGGAACTAATCTCGGCGGCGATCGGTCTGGCAAATGCTGAAGTTAAATTCTAAATTTTGAATCGAACATTCAAAAGTTAAGATGAGTATGGTAATTGTGACTTGTAACCGTCGAGTTCAGGCTACAGACTAGAAACTTGAGACCTCAATCTTCCTCTAAAATTGTCTCTAGGATTGCAGAGTAATTAAAAAATTATGCGTGTTTTTCGTCAAATCATCGTAGTCGGAGTAGGCGCTGCAATTACTTTCAGCAACGCCGCACAGAGTGCTTCAGCACAGCCTCCGGCTCAATCTCAGGACAGTTTGGCCCTTAGCAATCAGCTCGAATTAGGGCAGAATGTTCGATCGACCTCGAACACAGCGGCAGAATCAGCATCAGAGGCCGAAGAGTCGATCGCCCTTAACCCTCAAACCTCAAAGTCTCAGCAGCCAGGGGGAGCCAAGATCGCATCAACTCCCCCAACCGGGCCCGAGCAAGCATCAAAGCCTCAACAGGCTGCTCAGGCTTCCCCATCTACTCTGTCTCAGGGCGGTTCGACACTTCTAAGAGGGTTGGAACCGAAAGACGCTCAGCAGCCTTCTCCGAACCCTCCCAACAATATTCCTGTGCCCAATTCCCCGGTACCTATTCTCCGGGGCACTCCCAACGAAAGTTTCCCCCCTGTGCCTCCGAGGGGCATCCTAGACACCAAGCCTCCGGCTTCCCTGGAACCCAACCCTAATCCACTGCTGTTTCCGACAAGCCCGGAGGATGTCAGGATCGAGCAAACTGAGTCAATTACCTTGCAGCAGGCGATCGACCTCGCCCGCCGCAACAGCCAAGTTTTGCAAATCGCCGGACAGCAAGTGGAACAAAGCAGAGCAGCTTTGCGCGAACAGCAAGCTGCTCTTTATCCAGACCTGAATTTTCAAATGGACGCCAGCCGTTCTGTGAGTGCCGGCGGAGAACTCGGAATCCGGGCTGGGCAGCGTCGCCTCAACGCTCTGGCTAACCGAACCGGGCAGCCCGCCGAGCAAGCCGGCACAAATTTCGGCAGCAACAGTCTTAATAGCACTTTGCAGTTGAGCTATGACGTAGATTTGTTCGGAAGACGGCGCGCTAACATCCGCGCTGCAGAGGAACAGTTGCGCCTTCGGGAACTGGATGTGGAACGCCAAGCCGAGGAACTCCGCTTTGACACTGCTGAGGCTTACTACAACTTGCAAAACGCGGACGGGCAAGTTGCCATCCGCCAAGCTTCGGTGAGAAATGCCCAGCAAAGTTTGCGGGATGCCGAAGCCCTGGAACGGGCAGGGGTCGGAACCCGGTTTGCTGTGTTGCAGGCTCAGGCAAATTTGGCTAACGAAGTGCAACAACTGTCAGTAGCCCGTCGCGATCAGCGAGTTGCCCAGCGGCGTCTGGCTGAAATTTTGAATGTCAGCCAGTCGGCGAACTTGACAGCGGCGGACCCGGTAGAGCAAGCGGGGTCTTGGAGGCTGTCTTTGGAAGAGAGTATCGTGCAGGCTTTTAAGAATCGCCCCGAGTTGGAACAGCAGTTGGTGCAGAGGGATATCAGCAAGCAGCAGAGGCGATCGATTCAGGCGGGGCGTTTGCCTCAACTGAGTGTTGGGGGTAGTTACAACGTGCTGGGACAAGACCCTGATAACCCCGATCCGTATACTGCTCGCGGCTGGGCCGATGGTTATTCGATCCGGGCGAGTCTGACTTGGAGTATCTTCGACGGGGGCGCGGCGAACGCGAGGGTGAGACAGCGGGATGCTGATATTACGATCGCCGAAAGTCGATTTGACCAACTCCGCAACCAAGTGCGCCGGGAAGTGGAACAAGCTTATTTTGGCTTGGAATCGAGTTTTGAGAATATCGAAACTTCAGAGGCAGGGGTTTTGCAGTCGAGGGAAGCTCTGCGTTTGGCCAGACTGCGCTTTCAAGCTGGTGTGGGTACTCAGACGGATGTGATTCAGGCGGAAACTGATTTGACTAGGGCTGAGAGAAACCGATTGTCGGCCATTGTCACCTATAACCTGGGTCTTTCGTCTCTCCAGCGCGCTGTGAGCAATCTTCCGACTAATAACCTTTCGGATGCTCCTTGAGATTGAGTTGGGGCGAGCTTTAATTACCAGATCAATTGGACATCCTGTATTAAACGTCCGACACATTAGTTAATATTTTGTAATAGAGTTCCATGTCAACTGCGTTAAGGGATCGGCAATGGCCAATATCAAGTTTGTGAAGGAAAATCAGGAAGTCATCGCAGCAGACGGAGCCAATTTGAGGCTCAAAGCTCTAGAAAACCGCATCGATTTGTACAC
Source organism: Microcoleus sp. Pol12A5 (assembly GCF_036701435.1). NCBI lineage: Bacteria > Bacillati > Cyanobacteriota > Cyanophyceae > Oscillatoriales > Microcoleaceae > Microcoleus > Microcoleus sp. Pol12A5. Next base: position 3,539 of record NZ_JAUBQU010000130.1, on the reverse strand, counting down.
ATTTTCGGGAAAGATGATGAATTGCGGGGGCTACGGTCAATGCGGCACCTGCATTGTGGAAATTGTAGAGGGCAGTGAAAATCTGTCGCCCCGCACTGACTTTGAGAACCGCAAGCTCAAGAAAAAGCCCGAAAACTATCGGTTGGCTTGTCAAGCTACGGTTAATGGCGAGGTCAGCGTCAAGACTAAACCGTGACTTCAGAGGGCAGAAGGCTAGAGATGCTAGAGATAGAGAAGGAAAGAAAAATGCAGAATGCAATAATTTTGTTTTTTTTTCCTATTTCACTGTATAATCACGCATTTTGCCGATCTAGGAAAAGAAACTTGGTTTCTAGGACAAATAAGAGATTGGGCAGCAAGGCATCCAGCCAGAAAGAGGGTTTCGACGCTTGTCGGTAAGCTCTTCTTCTGTCTTCGAGTTTGCCTTTTGCCTTTGAGTGATATCCTAGTTGTGTGTGTTTTTCTATTTTCCGATAGAGGCGAGCGTCTTCATGGAAGTTAACGATTTAGGGTTTGTGGCAACCATTCTGTTTGTATTGGTTCCCAGTGTTTTTCTAATCATTCTGTACATTCAAACAGCTAGCCGTCAAGGTAGAAAAGATTAGCAACTGCTGCTATTTCTGTCAGGCGCAAGCTGCTTGCAAAAAAAAGCGCCAACAGCTTTTTGCTGAGGCGCTTTTTTTGTTAACTGTTGAGTTTTAGCTGCTAACTCTTAACAATAAGATCCTAGCCGACTGTGCGGGCTAGCAAGACCGGACAGTTGGCATAAACTCGCACGTAGTCTGATAGCGAATTTCCTAGGAGTCGATCGATATCCACAAAGTTTTTGGCAACGCTGGGTCGCCGATCCGGGGAACCGATTACCAACAAGTCGGCATTCAAGTCGTCTGCAATCCGACAAATTTCTTCCCCTGGCTTGCCTGTAGCACTCACGCAGCGGTAGCTAACTCCCATTTGTTTGGTTAGCGCTACTGCCGGAGCTAATACAGGGTCTTTTTCAGCACTTGCTGTTAAATCTTCGCTGGTTTTTCCCGTCAAATCTTTGGTGACGTGTACTAAAATTATCTCTCCGCCGCTGACTTCTTTGACCAAAGATAGCGCAAGCTGCAATGACTGTTTGGCAGCTTCTGATTTGTCTACCGCTACCATGACGCGCTTGATTTTTTTGACGTAAATGTCGTCTTTGACTAACAGCATCGGTCGGGATGTTAGCTGGAAAACGTACTGGCTTACTGAGTTTTCCAAAATCGATTGCAGCCGTCCGAGTCCCCGGGAACCCATAATTACTAAGTCGGATTGTTCTTCTTCTGCGACTTGGCAAACGGTGGTTTTCGGGTCTCCCTGTTTGAGCCGCGGGTTGACTTTGCTGGGATCTATTTTCAAAGACTGGACTGCTTGTGCTAAAATCTTGCCTCCTTCTTCCAACTTCTCGGCCATGCCATCGGAGGTTACTTGCGGCGGCACGACGTGCAAGACGGTGACAGAGGTTTGTTGCAAGGAAGGGATGTCCATCAACATATTAAACATCTCTTCGCACAAGCCGCGACCGGCTACGGCTACTAAAATTTTTTCTATCATGGTTTTGGCGGTAAAAACAGTTGAGTTTTCTTGTGCGACGTTAAACTAGGGCGTTGGTACTCTAGTTTCTTACTGTCAAGCATAAGCCTGAAGTTTGTCTTATGATTTGTAGAAATGTAGCGTTTTGGAACGATTTGTAAAGTGTTAGAGAACGATCGAACTCAACCAGAACTCGCACCAGCTGGTGCTATTCAAAATCGGCGCGGGATTGACTCTGAGGGCTGGTTTGAATACTTGGTGCGAGTGTATCCTCACCATACTGACTACAGCGGTGTGGTTTGGCACGGCACTTATATTGCTTGGATGGAGGAAGCTAGGGTGGAAAGTTTGCGCTCTCTCGGCATCGAGTATGCAGACTGGGTGGCGCAGGGTTTGGAATTGCCCGTGGTGGAACTTTCGCTGCGCTACCACCGGGCTGTACAAATGGGTCAATCTGTAGCAGTCAGAACGCGGATCGCTGCTACCGAGGGTGTGCGGCTGCTTTGGGATTACGAAATTCGATCGGCTGATACTCAGGAGTTATATGTGACAGCACAGGTAACTTTGGTTGGTGTCGATCGCGACAAGAACAAGATTATCCGGCAATTGCCACCGGCACTAAAAGAGGCTTTGACAAGGCTTTCTGTTAAACCTTCAACCTAAGCTGCTGTTAACTATAAAAAATAGTTAGTGCAGCCCTAGTAAGTAGAGTGCGTGACTTTTGAGTCACTCCATTCGTCGCCCAAATTTTATTTGGTCACGCACCCTACACAACTGCCTTCTGCCTTCATGGGAACTTTTAATAATGTCAAAAAAACTGGGATTGCCAGAGCCAAATATTGAACTTCAGCGCAATATTTTGGAAAAAACAGAGTTAAACTCTGCCTTAACAACTGAAGACAAAACTCTTGTTTCTGGAAAGCCAGACAGTTTAAAGAACGGTGAATTAGCTGAGAGTCAAGGGAAAATTTGGGCGATCGCATCGCTGTCGGCGGCGCTGCTAGCGGTGTCGCTGGCTGCGATTTTTATTAGGTTGAGCGAACGGGAAATCAGCCCGAATGCTACTGTTTTTAACCGTTTGTGGATAGCAACTGTAGTATTTGGGGTGTGGAATGCTGCGGGTGCTGCGCGTCGCCGAATGTCTGGGGCACAAGTTGAAGAGCGATCGAACTACACTCTGCAGGATGTGATGCTGTTAACAGCGGTAGGCGTGGTTTCTTCTGCTTCTGTGGGTTTCTGGGCCTGGTCACTGAGTCAGACTAATGTCGCTAATTCTACTGTACTGCGAAACTTAACTCCTTTATTTACTACTTTGGGGGGATGGCTGCTGTTGGGGCGGCGCTTTGACAGCCGATTTTTGGTGGGACTGGCGGTGGCGTTGTCCGGCGCAATTGCGATCGGCATGGACGATTTGCAAACTGCGGGAGACAATCTTGCCGGCGACATTGCTGCTCTTTTATCGGCGATGTTTTATGCAGGAAATCTGCTCATTTCAGAACATTTGCGAACCAAGTTTCCGGCAACAACTATATTGATGTGGCGATGTTTCATTGGCAGTATATTGTTTTTGCCACTCGTTGTGCTTGCGGGCGATCGAGTTTTCCCTTATTCTTGGCAGGGATGGCTGACTGTAATTGCTTTGGCGGTGATTTGCCAAGCTTTCGGTCAGGGACTGCTTATCCACAGTCTAGGTCGTTTGTCCTCGGAATTTGTAGCTTTTTTCCTGCTGCTAGAACCCGTAATTACGGCTATTATGGCTTGGGTGCTGTTTTCGGAAAGTTTGAGCTTGTTTAATTGGTTTGCTTTTTCTGTGGTTTTGGCTGGAATATATTTGGGAAAATCTAGCAGTTCGGTCGCTAAAAAATGAAACAAAAAGGAAAAATACTTAAATGATTCCAAGATCGATTAGCCGGAATCGCTGGCATTATGACTTTACTTTGCTGCCTCAATATTTGGAGGTACTCTTTGCTAAATTGCGGATT
>NZ_JAUBQU010000129.1:0-16208 GCF_036701435.1 Microcoleus sp. Pol12A5 | reverse complement strand
GGTATTTTAAAGTCCCAAAAGCCTTTCGATCCAACTTATTTGCTCGCTACCCCTTGACAGATCAAGACAGTATCTACAGGCTGTTAAAAATGGTGCAAGATGTTGTAGGGACACAGCAGTGCTGTGTCCTCTGTATCCTCATTTGTATGAGTTATCCTTGGACAGCCACGCAGGTAGAAAGCATTTTCGCCACGCCCAGAATCGGTAATTGATTGAGCATTTCCGCCGCAAAAGCATCAATCAGCAAATAGCGGCTTCTTTCTAAATCCAAACCGCGACTTTGCAAGTAGAAAAGTTCATCATCTTCTAACTGGCTGACAGTTGCACCGTGGGAACATTTAACGTTGTCGGCGACAATTTCTAACTGCGGCTTGGTATCTACGCGAGCTCTCGGCGACAGCAACAAATTCCGGCTTAACTGTCCCGCATCGGTCAATTGTGCGGCTTTGCGAACGAAAACTTTGCCGTTAAATACAGCGCGAGCTTTGTTACCGATAATGCACTTGTGCAATTGGCGGCTTGTACCGTGGGGGTGATTGAAATCGATCAAACTGTGAGTGTCTGATAACTGTTCGCCAAAAACTACGGTTAAGCCGTTGAGTGTGGTTTCAGTGCCTTCTCCGCGCTGAAATACTTCTAAATTGTGCCGCGATATTTTGCCTCCCAAGCTGATAGCATGGCTAGTATAACGGCTATTGCGAGATTGCTCGATCGCACTTTTGCCGATATGAACAACCTCCCCACCTTCCCGCTGCAGCCGAACGTGATTCACAGTGGCGTTTTCGCCGACAACAACATCCGTTACAGCATTCGTAAATGCAGGGACATTACCGATAGTTGCGTAATCCTCAATCAGCGTGACATTGCTTCCAGGCTCAGCTATGACTAAGCAGTGCGGCTGGGACATCGTGGGAGAGGCACCAGGGGCTGTCAGGAACAGCAAGTAAATCGGAAGATCGATCGACATATTGGCCGGCACGAACACCACCGCAGAATCCGCCAAACCCGCAGTATTCAGCGCGGTAAACACCTCGGTTTGCTGTCTGTGCTTGCTCAAAACCTCGCTGATGTGCCCTTGGTATTTTTCGGGTACATTGGATAGATTACCTGCGTAAAAGTCGATCGGCAAATTCGACAAATTCAGCGTTGATAAATGCGGCGCATAAAAACCATTGACAAAGACCAATCTCAATGGTAAATCTGCCTTATCTTTCACAGGGATCGTAATATCAGACAGCTTAATTTCTGACTGATTGCTGGTCGGCAAATGCAACGGAATTTGTAACAGCGGCGACAAATCAGTAAAACGCCATTCTTCATCCTTAACTGTCGGAAAAGGAGAAGAAAGCACGTATTGAGCCGCAATGTCCCGCAAATCATCCAACCCGTAAACAGAACTTTTGAGATGAGCAGCACCCAACTTTTCGCACTGATTTACCAAGCCAGTCAAAAATATTTCTCTAGTAGCAACTTGCGTATTCATCATCGCGCGCCTACTCCTGCTGCTTCCTCTTCCACAACCCAGTCATAACCGCGCTCTTCCAATTCGAGCGCCAACTCTTTCGGGCCAGTCAAGATAATTCTGCCCGCTTCCATGACGTGAATAAAATCAGGAATAATGTAATTCAGCAACCGCTGATAGTGAGTAATCACCAACATCGAATTTTCAGCCGTTGACAACTGATTCACACCGCCGGCGACAATCTTGAGAGCATCGATATCCAAACCCGAATCAGTCTCATCCAAAATAGCTAATTTCGGTTCCAAGAGCGCCATTTGCAAAATTTCATTCCGCTTTTTCTCGCCGCCGGAAAAACCCTCATTAACACTGCGGCCTAAAAAAGAATCATTCATCTTGACAATATCCAGCTTGTCCTCGATTAAATCTTGGAAATCAAAAGCATCCAATTCTTCCAAGCCGCGATGTTTGCGGTGAGAATTGTAAGCCACGCGCAAGAAGTCCAGATTGCTAACGCCGGGAATTTCCAAAGGATATTGAAAAGCCAGAAATACGCCAGCCAGAGAACGTTCTTCCGGCGCTAATTCCAGCAAATTTTGGCCCAAAAAAGTAACTTCTCCGCCCGTTACCGTATAAGCAGGATGACCAGCTAATATCTTGGATAAAGTGCTTTTTCCCGAACCGTTCGGGCCCATAATCGCGTGAATTTCACCAGATTTAATTTCCAGATTCAAACCCTTAAGGATTTGGGTATCTTCCACATTCGCTGTTAAATCGCGGACGGATAGCACCACTTGACTATTTTCTACAATCATCTATTTTTGTCCTTTTCCTCAATGCACTTTACAGTTTTTTCTTCTCGTTCCTAGGCTCTGTCCCTTGGTGACCAATTAACGTTAAACCGATAGTCCGCCAGGGAATGAATTCCCTGTCTCAAAGCTAAAGTCCTCTGAAGAGGACTGAGAAGAAAATTTTTAAACTCATTAGTCCTGTTTAGAGGAGTTTAGCTATTAGCCAAGGAATTCATTCCCTGGCGGACGGGGAGCTTAAGTCGTCACCGATGGACTCGGCCTGAAAGGGTTTCTTGGCCGCGAAAATTATCCGACACTTCCTTCCAGTTTCAGACTCAACAGCTTATCAGCTTCCGCTGCAAATTCCATCGGTAACTGATTGAAAACATCTTTACAGAAACCGCTAATCATCATCGAAATAGCATTTTCTGCGGAAATCCCCCGCTGTGCGAAGAAGAACAATTGCTCTTCGCCAATCTTAGAAGTCGAAGCTTCGTGTTCCACTTTAGCAGTGTGGTTCTGCACTTGAATATAAGGGAAAGTATTCGCTTGAGCGTTATCCCCAATCAACATGGAATCGCACTGAGAGTAATTGCGAGAGCCTTTAGCATTCGGTCCCATTTTCACTAAGCCGCGATAGCTGTTGGATGAATTACCCGCAGAAATTCCCTTAGAAATAATAGTGCTGCGAGTATTTTTACCAACGTGGATCATTTTGGTGCCGGTGTCAGCTTGCTGTTTGTTATTTGTCAGCGCTACCGAGTAGAATTCGCCTACCGAGTTGTCGCCCACTAACACGCAACTCGGATATTTCCAAGTAATCGCGGAACCAGTTTCTACCTGCGTCCAAGAAATTTTAGAATTAACTCCCTGACACAAACCCCGTTTCGTCACGAAGTTGTAAATGCCGCCTTTGCCATTGGCGTCGCCAGCGTACCAGTTTTGCACTGTGGAGTATTTGATGTCAGCATTGTCCATTGTTACCAATTCCACGACGGCGGCGTGCAGTTGATTGGTGTCAAACATCGGCGCGGTGCAACCTTCTAGGTAAGACACTGAGCTGTTTTCTTCGGCGACAATGAGGGTGCGCTCGAACTGCCCGGAATCTCCGTTGTTGATGCGGAAATAGGTTGACAGTTCCATCGGGCATTTGACTCCTTTGGGAATGTAAACAAAGGAACCGTCGCTGAATACGGCGGAGTTGAGAGCTGCGAAAAAATTATCGCCGACTGGTACGACGCTGCCGAGATATTTTTCTATTAGTTCGGGATAATCTTTTACGGCTTCTGAAATTGAACAGAAAATAACACCATCTTTGGCTAACTTTTCTCTAAAGGTTGTCGCAATTGAAACGCTGTCAAAAACGGCGTCAACGGCGACATTTCCGAGCCGTTTTTGTTCAGAGAGGGGAATGCCGAGTTTCTCGAAAGTTTCTAGCAGTGTTGGGTCAACTTCATCCAAACTGTTGAGCTTTTTGGGCTTTTGTTTGGGCGCGGAATAGTAGATAATTTGTTGGTAGTCGATCGCAGGATAGTTGACGTGGGGCCAGGTGGGCTCAGTCATTTTCAACCACTGCCGGTATGCTTTGAGGCGGAATTGCAGCATGAATTCCGGTTCGTTTTTCTTGGCGGAAATCAGGCGGACTACATCTTCGCTCAAGCCGCGGGGGATGGTGTCTGATTCGATGTCGGTGACGAAACCGTATTTGTAGGGCTGGTTGACTAAGGTTTTGACTGTGGTAGAACTCATTATTTTGCGTGTTCAGTGTTCTAGATAATGCTCTCTGGATGGCAGACGGGGCAATGCCTGTCTGGGCTTGAGCGAGTTCTGCTGGACTGCTCTGGGAAGTTAAACAACAATTTTGTTGCTTTACTATATTTTAAGCTACATTAACAATAGTGATATTGTCAAAGTCAAATTAATAATTTTTTGTGAAGATGATGGAGACTACTCAGCAGACTTCCACGAAACAAGACATCCTGGAATATTTGCTCAAGGGGGGGCAGGGGACGGCTCTTGAGTTGGCGGAGTCTTTGGATATCAGCCCGCAGGCAATTCGCCGTCACTTGAAGGATTTGGAAGCGGAGGGGCTGATTCAGTATCAGTCGGTTCAGGCTGGGATGGGGCGGCCGCAGCACATTTATGAGCTTACCAGTCTGGGGCGCGATCGATTCCCGAATCGTTACGGCGATTTTGCAGTCTCTTTCTTGGATACTTTGGCGGAAACCGTCGGCCGCGAGCAAGTGATTACTATCCTGCGAAAACAGTGGCAGCGCAAAGCTACGGACTATCGGCGGCTAGTCGGTACGGGTTCGCTGCAAGAACGGGTGACTAAGTTGGTCGAGCTTCGCAGGGCTGAGGGTTACATGGCTGAGTGTTATCCTGTAGAATCTGTAGAGGTTGGGATGTGCGATCGCGCTGGTTTGGACGATCGATTTGTGTTGATGGAACACAACTGCGCGATTTCTAATGTTGCTGAAACTTTTCCGAGTGTCTGCGGTAATGAGTTGGAAATGTTTGCAGCGGTTTTGCCGGATTGTATTGTGGAGCGGACTCACTCGATTATTAATGGGGAACACCGCTGCGGTTATTTGATTGCAAGAAGGAAGGAAGAAGTTCGGCAACGGATTTTGTAACGGATTTAACGGATGTCACGCATGGAAGTTCGACAACGGATGAGTGTAAGGGATATCACGGATGTCAGGGATTACCAATTACCGATTACCGATTAGCCATTACCAATTTTTAATATATGGAACCGCTAGCAGATTTTTTAAAGCCGGAAGAGTGTGCGGAAGTTGATATGGCGCTGTTGTCGTCGAAGGAAAAGTTTTCGGCGCGGGTGGCAATTTATGCTTTGAGGGTGCTCAAGCAAATTGCTGAGGAGACTGGGAAGCCGGTGGCTGAGGTGACTAATGGGCAGGTGATGGATTGGATTAAGAATGATGAGAGTATTAAAGGGTCGATCGAACTTGATGCTAGTTTTGAAAACTTTTTTACGAATTTGGTCGTTGCGTCTTTGCGGCCTTTGAGGCAAATTGCGACAGAATCGGGAGGGGCGATCGAACAATTAACAGTTAAGCAGGTCGTGGCTTGGTTTGTGAAGGACGGGAAAATTCGCAGAGAACAGGGAAGCGAGGCAGCTTTTTTAGATTTGTGAGTTAAAGGTCGATCGACCGCACCCCCAAACTAGACCTCAAACCCTGATAATTCCATCGGTTTCGGGCGATCGAAAAAAAGTTTTGACGAAGGGGTTGACAGAAAAAGGAAAAGTTGATAAGGTAATTAAGTCGAGCGAAAGAGATGCAGCGCATCAAACTGAACGCAGACACAGGATAAAAAGTTTTCAAAGCTTTCCTGGTGCTTATGATGTAATGGAACCACTCCGATCCATCCCGAACTCGGTTGTTAAACGTTGCTATGGCGAAGATACTCGGCGGGTCACTGCCCGGTAAAATAGCTCAGTGCCAGGTTAATAATAAATTAAAGCTCTTTTCCCGCAACAACGGAAAAGGGCTTTAGTTTTTTGGGCAGTTATTACTCATCTACACAACAGCAAGTCTTGGGCAACCGGATGCCTAACCCCAACTTCCCACAAGAATTGTTGGAGAGGTATTTGGTGCGAGTTTTGTAGAAATCTCAATATTCTGGGCCAGGAACAGATTTTGGGTCGATCGAACTTGATGCTAGTTTTGAAAACTTTTTTACGAATTTGGTCGTTGCGTCTTTGCGGTCTTTGAGGCAAATTGCGATAGAAGCCGAGAGTGCGATCGAACAATTAACAGTTAAGCAGGTTGTGGCTTGGTTTGTGAAGCACGGGAAAATTCGCACAGAGCAGGGTGTGGATGCGACGTTTTTGGACTTGTGAGTTAAAGGTCGATCGACCCCACTGGCAAATAATACGTCACACTCGGCTATTGGGGACGGTTTCGGGCGATCGAAAAAAAGTTTTGACGAAGGGGTTGACAGCCTGGGGAAAACTTGATAAAGTAATTAAGTCGAGCGAAAGAGATGCAGCGCATCAAGCTTAGCATTAAGCAGAACGCAGACACAGGATTAAAAGTTTTCAAAGCTTTCCTGGTGCTTATGATGTAATGGAACCACTCCGATCCATCCCGAACTCGGTTGTTAAACGTTGCTATGGCGAAGATACTCGGCGGGTCACTGCCCGGTAAAATAGCTCAGTGCCAGGTTAATAATAAATTAAAGCTCTTTTCCCGCAACAACGGAAAAGGGCTTTAGTTTTTTGGTGACTTACAGATGTTTATAATATGACAAGTGCGTAAGTCCAGAACAAAATCTGGTGTAGTTGGGAAAACAAGGGTGAAATGCGTGTTATCAGCCGAAAAATCCTGCGAGATTTCTGTGAAAGCCATGCCGATTCCTGCGATGCACTTTATGACTGGTATAGAGTTTCAAGTAAAGCCCAATGGCAGAACCTAATTGATGTTCAGCAGATTTATCCAAAAGCTGAGTCAGTCGGAAATTTTACCGTATTTAATATTAAGGGAAATCGATATCGGCTGATTGTTGATTTGGTTTACGTTTCTCAAAGAATCTACATCAAATATGTTCTGACTCACGCTGAGTATGATAAGGATGAGTGGAAAAATGATCCGTACTTTTGATGCAAAATCTTATACAGATTTACTTGTTCGGTATCAACCCAAACCGATCGCAAATGAAGCAGAAAACGAGGCCGCGATCGCTCTGGCTTGCGAACTGGAACACCGCCCTATGCGATCGCTGGAGGAAGAGCTATTTCTGGAGCTTTTGATAACCCTGATTGAAAAATTTGAATCTGAAAATTATCCGATTCCTGCAGGAAATGCTGCTTCAATGTTGCAACATTTAATGGATGCGAGAAATTTGGACAAATCAGATTTGATTCCTGTTTTGGGAACGGAAACAGAGGTCGATCAAGTTTTGGTTAGTGGAAGGGCGATCGAAATAGATGAAGCCAGAAAATTAGCAGAGTTTTTCCACGTTGATATTAGTTTGTTTCTCTAATCGCGAGCCGCTAGTTGTTGAGTAGGAGTTGCTGATATTCGCTCTCCGGCTGATTAATCATTAGTTTTAAGCGATCGACTTCCTCGAACCCTTTAGCCCAACCTTTAGCAATATCGTCTGGGAGTTTGGGTTCAGCTATTCTATTTTTGTGCTTGTGCATCACAAAGTCGATGTAGTCGCTGACTTCTGGCAAGAATGATTCTGGAAGTGGCTGCAATAAGGGCGAGCGTAATATCACAAATACTTATCATAATTGCCCCTTATTGAAGTTGTTTTTATTTTAACACAATCATAACAATAAAGGATGTGTGAGAGAAGTTAGGGTTAGGGTAAACAAATCGAATTATTACATAAATAACTGTATGCAATCATACTGCCTCAATGTCAGAAGCTAGCGTGCCGAAGAGAGATTTTACAAAAATTAGAGCCTCTTTGTCATCTATTAAGAGTTTCCGTACAGCCCCCTCATACTGTTTACAGTTTTGGAATCCCAGAGCCTTTGCAATCTTATCTAAAGCGGGTGTTTCACGAACTGGATATCGGGAAATTATTTCTGCCACATTACCAGCATTAAGTGCGTATTGTAGCCTTTCGTACTCTTGTTTTACAAACTTAGCCACATCGATAGAAACATTTATGGGTATCCCATCCTTAATGTCTTCTTTTTTAGGCAGATTCCGAAAAAACTCCTCACGAATTGCCTTTTCAGCAGTTCGGTCACTCAGACGCTTAATACATGGCTTGATTGCCTCGATTGCAGCGATTTTGGCACTAGCAAGGAGTTTAGATTCATCATTTCCCGTAACGACTGCATGGCGTTGTGCAATAAGGTCTTGAATATGTGGATGGTAATATATCGACTCAACTGAGAAGACCGGAAGGGCATATATGCCCTTCTCCTTAAGCCGATTAATGTCAGCTTCTGGTCGCCGATCATTATCAACAATGCCCAAAGCATGAACCCAGTGAAGGTTGGCAGAGTCCCGGATGCTAGAAACGGTATGTTCGACATCTCGACAGCTTGATTTGGCAATAATGGAGACATTTGGAAACACTAGACTGTAAAGTGGCTTATCAAGGCTGTTCTCAGTGCCTTCTATAAATAGAATCTTTCTACGCCCACCAAAGATATCCTTCTTGATGTCATCATCAATCTCTGTTTCGGGGGGAACAATATCTACGTCCCAACCACTTACAGAAGATCCCGCGTAGGTGCAGCCCCGAATGAGCAAGGTACGCGCACTCGGATTGTCGAGGGGCAGCATCACATCATGTGTAGATACGATGAATGCACAATCATCTCGCTTAGAGAACAAATGTGTCAGCAGTGGTGAAATGATGGAGCGATGAAGGTGGCGCTCCGGCTCATCAATTAGCACTAAAGTACCACTCTTAACGGTTAACACGTTCGCTGCGATTAGCAAGGCATTACGTTCGCCGTCTGAAAGCTCCGCAACGCTGTAAGGAGTACCTCCACATTTGCTTGCAATTACCTGATCGTTTTCACCGACAGATATCTCAATAGGAATATTTGAAAGACGTAGAAGCTCATTGATAATCTTTATAGGAGCATCTTCTTTGGAAAGAGTTTTTGCATACTCCATATTCTGGCTATCGACTGCACCAGCAATTGAGCGAGCACGTACGTTCTCAGCGTCAATGAGGTCATAAATCGAAATACTTGCACGTTGGCTAGCATAATCGTCTTTCCAGCGTGAATCTAGATTAGTATCCCCACTTCGCATATTGTTTTCAAAATTTCGCTTTTGCTGAGACGATAAATCCATTGTGGTGGAAGAAAACCAAGTTTGGCGATGCGCCGATATCCGTCGCACATTATTATTAGTCTGACCATAATAATGAAGGCTCATATATAAATGTTGCATCAGACTGGACTTTCCGGTGCCGTTAGCACCCATAATAAAAACTTTGTCTCCCACGTTGATAGTGATATTGAGTGGTTCACCTGTAGTTCGAGGAATATTAAAATCGAAGGACATGATTACGTTACCATTTAGACTGTTGTCATTTTAGACAATACTTCTACTATAACAATCTCGTCAAGCAGAGTTAATCATTTAAATCTTCGATAGGTTCATCAAAATCATCTGATATCCTGATTTTATCTTTCCAAATTCCAAGTCCGCCTCGCTTTGTGGGCGTTTCTTGGGTTGAGTTTTTAGCCTGCTTTTCAATCAAAAACTCAATATAATGAAGCACTTCTGTCTGAAGAGACTCAGGGAGTTCTGCTAATTTTTCTAAATGACTGGCTGTATCATGGTTTCTACTCGCGATCGATACCCATCCACTCCATTAAAGCACTAACGCCCAACGTCAGCAACAGAATAACCCATTATCTAGTACGCTCGCCCCCGCCTCCCAAATCCCGATCGCACTAACACCATCATCATTGTGCAACTTGCTTAAAATTACCCGATCGACTATTCTTCCTAGTAGATATCATCTTGATATAACAACCGACAAAAACATGACAGCAATATTACCGCCTTGGATAGTTTTAGACTCCCTACTGCACAACTGGCTACTAGAAGATATCGGTAGGGGCGATCGCACAACATCGGCCTTATTTCCCGCAAACAGCATCCAGGGTACAGCTAAATGGATTGTCAAAGAAGCTGGAGTCATTGCCGGATTGCCAATTGCCGATCGCACCTTTAAACTTTTAGACAGCAGCCTCAGTTTCAGCCCCCAAGTACCGGAAGGGAAACTGTGCCAAAAAGGAGAAGTAATCGCAGAGATTTCCGGCAATTTCGATGCGCTGCTAACCGGAGAAAGAGTAGCATTAAACTTGGCAATGCGTTTGAGCGGCATCGCTACTTTAACTCAGAAATATGTTGACAAAATTGCCGATTTACCAGTGCAATTGGTGGATACGCGCAAGACAACACCGGGATTGAGATTGTTGGAAAAATACGCAACTCAAGTCGGCGGTGCTTGCAATCACCGGATGGGATTAGATGACGCGGTGATGGTGAAAGACAATCACATTGCGGCGGCTGGGGGAATTGCAGAGGCGATCGCCCTAATTCGCAATTCTATCCCCTATCCGCTGACAATCGAAGTCGAAACCGAAACTCTGGCTGAAGTAGAGACAGCTTTGCAGCACAAAGCGGATATTATCATGTTAGATAATATGTCCTTTGATTTGATGCGGCAGGCTGTGGTAATAATTCGCCAAAAAAGCGATCGGGTAAAAATTGAAGCTTCCGGCAATGTTACTTTAGAAACAATTAGGAGTGTAGCCGAAACCGGAGTTGACTATATTTCTACCAGTGCTCCGATTACGCGATCGACTTGGCTGGATTTGAGCATGAAAATTCAAAGTCATTAGTCATTAGTCAGCAGTCATTAGTGATATAAAATATTGCCAATACCAAATCAATCTTTAATAGCCATTTTACTCTTGTGTCTCCCTCTGCTCCGACTTCGTTTGACTATTAAGCGATTTGAATCGCCGAATAATTCCAGAGGCAACTTACAGCAGATTCCACGCAAATAGAGTACACCTTAATCCCAAACACTTACCAAAATGGTTGACAAACCCTTGCAACCGTACTCCATAAACCTGGAAATTGCTGTATCTCTTAGCTAATGACTAATGACTAATGACTCTTAACAATGATTTGAGATAAAATGAACCCAAAAATTCCCGTCAGGCATACAGAGGCTGCGGATTAAGCGGTAAGTATAGTGCAAGTAAGCACCGCTGATACTTGTATCGTAGCCACTTCGGAACCACTCACCATAGGGATCGTGAACGAAGAATCCCTCGCTGTCGTAGCCTGAGGCAACTATAATGTGACCGAAAGACGTGAAGTATCCGTGGATGACAGCGGGATTTCCGCTGGCTAGCCAATCTTGAACGTCATCAATAGTTGCATTCTCGGTAAAGAAATCTTGAGCGCCGTAATCTCTAACAATCTTTGCTAAATCGTAGGGGTCCCAGCGACTGTAACCTTTGGCGATCGCATATTCGTAGAGTTCGTCTTCATATTGCCCGGTTTGTTTGCGCCGTGGCACCTTCAAAAAGTCCATACACATCGCTAATGAAGTTACATTGCAAGAACCTGTAGGATTATTCAAGTTATCCAGTTGCGATCGATAAGGAATGCCAAGCCTGACAGTTGGGGGATTCGGTTTGGGAAAAAACAGAACGCTCTCTTGAGTAATTTGAGCGTGGGCTCCAAAAACATACCAAATTCCTGAACCTTTGAAAGACTCGTTGCGGAGAGCAACTCTGATGTGACCGCGAGCCGGAGCAAAAGCCAGAATCTCAAACTCTTTTCCGGCTGGTATTACTTGTTTTTCCGAGTCGTGAAGTTGAGAAGACGCCAGCGGTTTTGATTTAAAAATGGTGTCTCTGAGCGTTTTCAGGATCAGCGGATGTGTGGGAATCTCCTCTGGTTTGGTTTCAATCAGCTTTTTGGCTGTGACTGCTCCCAAAAAACCCGGTTCGCCGCACTTCATCAGAGTTTGAAATCGGTGGAGGGTGGCCGTAGAGAGAGGGCCAAAAATTCCGTCTACGGGAGGCTTCAGTAAACCCAGGTCAATGAGGCGGCTTTGAATTTGACCACTGAGTTCGTCGTCTGCAGCAATTGCTTTGGCATCGTACCTAATTTTTGAGTTGAGAAAGTTTTGTAATTTCATGCTTGCGTGCCCCTGTCAATCGATTTTAGATTCTAGATTTTAGATTTTAGATTTTAGAATTACGATCGCCGATAAATCCGGTTTCCCTAGACTAAATTGCTTGCTCGTCCATAATTCCCAGTTTATCGTCTCATAAAATTACGGTAATTTTACCGAGCAATCGATTTTAGATTTTACATTTTAGATTTTAGATTTTAGATTTTAGAATTACGATCGCCGATCGATCCGGCTTCCCTAGACTAAATTGCTGACTCGTCAATAATTCCCAGTTTCTCGTCTCATAAAATTACGGTAATTTTGCCGATCGTCCGTACCTTAAAGGCTTCATATTAATTATTTGATACAAAACCTTCAAGGCGAGGGCCGATCGAATTTCACGCACTATTGACTAAAAATCCCTCGTGCGCGTTGACATTGTTTCTGCCGAATGCCGAATGCCGTTGGATGCCTCAAAACCAGAGGGATGGCAGAATTCCCCTGTTGAGGCGAAGTCAGATTTATGCTTCGTCCGGGCGAATTACCACAACACCCATCGCGTCGGGAG
Source organism: Microcoleus sp. Pol12A5 (assembly GCF_036701435.1). Taxonomy (NCBI): domain Bacteria; kingdom Bacillati; phylum Cyanobacteriota; class Cyanophyceae; order Oscillatoriales; family Microcoleaceae; genus Microcoleus; species Microcoleus sp. Pol12A5. The sequence continues at coordinate 3,736 of NZ_JAUBQU010000129.1, read as the reverse complement.
AGAGATATTTGACGGCGGCTTCTCGGAGATCCTCGGCAGTCTGAGCTTGGATGCAGGCGGCATAGTTGAGCGCGGGAGCGATATCTCCTACCATCGACTGATAGTAACCGTACAAACTTGCTCGATCGCTCGGAGTTTCGTTACCAAAGATAAACCGATTTGCTACTTGAGTGCGGATGCGGGAAATTTCGGCATCTGTCACCAGTTCGGTTTGGAGAGTGCGGATGTGTTGGACGATGGCAGCTTCCACTGCTGCCAAGTTTTCTGTCGGTAGTTGAGCGGAAATTGAGAATACACCGCCAAGTCGCTGAGTCATGTTGCTGACCGAAATTGACGAGACTAGCCCTTTTTCTTCCCGCAAATCCTGAACCAAGCGAGTTGTGCGGCCGTGACCCAATATTGTCGCCAAAACGTCGAGGGCATAAGTTTCGGACATTTCCATGAAACCTGGCACTCGCCACATCACGATCAGTCGGGCTTGCTGAAGGGCAGAGTCTACAAATTCCCGGCGGACTGTTTCTGTAAACGGCGATTCTTGGCCGTAGTTCAGAATTTGGGATGCTGGGTGAAAGTTGCCGACAGCAGGCACATTGATTTTGTTGTGTTGTGCTGTACTTTTTGCTGCAAAACTGTCTGCGACAATTTCTATTAGTTGCTCGACTGGCAAATTGCCGACAGCTACGGCTGTCATGGCCCCTGGCTGATATCTGCTGCTGTGGAAATCCCGCATTTGTTGCGCTGTCAACTGTTCGATTACCGCAGTCGGGCCGAGTACCGGTCGCTTGTAGGGCAGGACTTCAAAGGCTAATTCCATCGATCGCTGATAGGTACGGCGGCGGGGATTGTCTTCCGATCGTCTAATCTCTTCTAAGACTACCAGCCGTTCTCGATCGAAGGCTTCGTCGGGAATGCTGGCGTTGAGCAACACATCGACTTGCAGGGGAGCTAGTTCGGCAAAATCTTTAGGAGCTGTGGTGATGTAATAGTTAGTGTAATCTTGGCTGGTGGCAGCATTGGTGACAGCGCCGCGCTGCTCGATCGCGCGCTCAAATTCGCCACTGGGAATGCTGGGAGTTCCCTTAAAAATCATGTGTTCTAAAAAGTGAGCCATCCCGTTAATGTCGTCGGGTTCGACGGCTGAGCCTAAATTGAGCCACACACTGAGGTTAACAGCATCGACCGGCAAGTGTTCGGCTATAACGGTGAGGCCGTTGGGGAAATGGCGGATTGTTGGGGCGTTGAGAGGCGATCGAGCTGATGTTTTGAGTAGGGTTGATGTCATTTGGCTTTTAAATTTATCTTGTTCTCTATATCTTAAAGGGTCTTGAAGGAAGGGCTCAGGCATTCGGCATTTGGCGCGAAAAAGTAATTGGATGTGGACGGTAATGGACGCACCGAGTTTTTGGTCTCCCGGAAGAAGTCTTGTTAACGTATTTCTGCGATCGCGATCGTTAATTTATCCTAATAGTTGCCCAAGTCCTCTGTTTTTTGGTGACAGCATTCGATGGAAAATCGAAGATTGAATAAAAACTTAGTATTTCCACAACCAGCTTTTCAACGATTTTGGCGATCTACTTCGGGGAAAATCGGCTTAATTTTGACTGTAGCGCTGATGATCTCGGCACTGTTGGCCCCCCTACTTTCTCCTTACGATCCGGCGGTCGATCGAGATTATTTGTCGCGCTTGGTGGCTCCTAGCGCTAAACATTGGTTTGGCACCGACGGTTTGGGGCGAGATTTGTTGGTGCGGGTGTGGCACGGATTGGGGATCTCTTTAGTAGTCAGCCTGGTTTCTGTGGGTGCGGGTTTAATTGTGGGAGCGCTTTTGGGGCTGGTGGCCGGGTATTTTCGGGGGTTGCTGGAAATTGCGATCGGCACTTTGGCGGATATTTTGCTAGCTTTTCCTTCAATTTTACTGGCGATCGGCGTTGTTACCGTCACCGGGCCGAGCCTGCAAAGCGTAATTATCGCTGTCAGCCTCGTGCAAATTCCGATTTACATCCGCTTAACTCGCAGTATGGTGCTGTCTCTGCGGGAACAAGAATTTGTTTTGGCTGTCAAGGCCTTGGGCGCCAGCGACTTGCGGATTATTTTTCGCCACATTTTGCCGGGAAGTCTCGCGCCTCTAGTTGTACAAGCAACTCTTTCGACTGGTACGGCGACACTAGAAGCTGCCGGTTTGGGTTTTTTGGGTTTGGGCGCACAGCCGCCGGTTCCTGAGTTGGGGACAATGCTTTCTGATGCTTTTAAGGGCGGATACGCTCTTTCGTCTCCTTGGACTATTTTGTTTCCCGGTTTGCTGATTACCTTGACTGTTCTGGGTTTCAATCTTTTGGGCGACGGGCTGCGAGACGCTTTAGACCCCCGATCCAATGCTGCGGCAAGGAAATAGCAATATTCAGGACTTACACAGCAAGCACAGTATTTGACACTGTGCCTCCTCTAAAAATTGTTCAGGTATGCTCAAACTTTTGGCGGGAGTTGAAGCCATTTCAAAGTCGTAGCCTGGGCTGCCGACTGAGGTGATACCCGCTATGACTGGCTGCATTAAGATTGACCCGGATAGGCGACTGTCGCGCCCGATCGCGATCGTTAATTCTGCGACTGATTTATTGACTTTTTGCACCAGCCAACTCACAAAAGCTTGACCCAAAATTGTCGCCATTTCCGGGGTGGGGTTAACCTGTTCCTCTGGAACGCCTTCGAGGGCGATACCGCGAAGGTCTGAACCATGTTGCAGCTTTTTTCAGTTATAGTTTGGCAAAATAATCAATAGTATTTTGGTAGTCCTGCATAGTAATGATAATCAAGCTTTTGGCTCTCTACATAAACTAGCGTTGGTAGTCATGCACAGTAAGGATATCGTTTTCTTATGCAAAAATTATAATGAGGTCCACAGTTAAAAAGTGCCCCAATATGGTGAAAGCAGTTTTTTGAGAAAGACAAGGTTTTACGAACCAAACGATAAATTCGCTGCCGTAAAGTATTATTAAGTCTTTCATTATGACTGGTTTTTCCCGATTCTTTACCTAAAAGTCGCTGTCTTTTAAAAGGTAGCACTTCTGAATAATATTCCCAAAAATCTGTATAACAAACAGCACATAGTCTATAAACAGGAGGTAAAGATTGGCAGAGCATGGACGCAGATTTTTTTGAGCGCTCTTCAATATAAAGTCCAACAATTTTACGGGTATTTCGATCGAAAGCTATCCAGAGCCATTGCTTTTTTCGCTTGTTTTTGACTATTGACCGCATTTCATCTACCTGTAAATTCAATGAACCTTTCTGTTTTTTAATCACCCAAATTTTTCCAGAAATTTCGGCATACTTTTTATTTACATAATTCTTAAGCCCTCGAAGGGATACCGCCGTATATCTAGCAATTCCGGCTCAAGAAGTTTTTTATAAAATCAGCCGCTCCATTAAGGATTTAGTTTAGGAGTGAAAGCTGCTTGTATTGAGATTTTTAAATCTTCCTGCAGACTACAATCTTTACACTTAAATCGCTGTTTCATGTAATAACTTTTTCCATTTCTAATAAAAAACAGCTTTTAAAATTAGGACATTCTATACTTTTAATTCGGAAATTTATGTTGATTTAATATTAAACCGTTACTGTGAATCACTGGAGTTTAGACTAAATAAGCCTTAAAGCGTTGTGTGTCTCAACCCCAGAACGTTTATTTAGCAACGGCAACGGTCGCACCGCGAGCAAGCTATGAGGCTCAACGATGAG
>NZ_JAUBQU010000271.1:0-1923 GCF_036701435.1 Microcoleus sp. Pol12A5 | reverse complement strand
GCTAGATTGGATAACCGTGTTTGGTTATCTAGCCTTTACAGCTTTCATTGCATGGCGCGTGTTCACCACAAAGTAGAAAGATCATGAAATTACCTTCTTCTTCTTCTTTCTTGCTTCGCTTCCTTTGCGCCTTCGCGGTTCGTTAAATAAACACTAAAATAAGACAATAATCAACTCGGCTATACAGTTATGTCGCCCGTCGAAAGTGTTGCAGCAATTCCGAACGATCTGATTTTCCGGTTGAGCATCGAGCAGTATCATGCGATAATTCAAGCTGGCATTCTCACGGATGATGACTCTGTAGAATTGCTGGAAGGTTGGCTAGTTTTCAAAATGCCAAAAAATCCACCGCATCGAGTCACAACTCGTCTTGTCAGAGCAGCTTTAGAGAATATTTTACCCCGTGGTTGGTATGTCGATTCTCAAGAACCGATCACGCTTTCCAACAGCGAACCCGAACCTGATATAGTGGTTGTTCGAGGGGATACGCGACAGTATCTCGATCGCCATCCGGGGGCTGAAGATATTGCCCTGATTATTGAAGTATCAGATACGACGCTTCAGCGCGATCGCACTGTCAAAAAACGGATTTATGCCCGCGCTGGAATTGCGATTTATTGGATTTTGAATCTTGTTGAAGGACTGGTTGAGGTGTACTCTCAACCTCTTGTGGAAGTTGAGCAGCCAGATTACAGTCAAAGGTTGGATTTCGGGCGATCGGCTGTTATACCGATTATTATTGAAGGAATAGAAATTGGGGGGATCGCTGTGAATTCTCTTTTTCCTTGATTTTGATTGAAAGCTATTTTTTATTGGTTAATTTCTCTGTCAACTGTCGCAAAATTGGAATTTGTTCTAACTGTTCCGGCCGTATATTATCCCAGTTTAACCCAATTGGACGCGGATAAGTTGTATTAGTTTCAATTACATCCTCAGCAGTAACAATCCAATTCAGCGCCCAATCGTGAGCTTGCATTGGTAAACGCAAATCTGCGACTATTTGCAAAGGATGCACTGTTGTGACAATTGGCGTATCGCTTTGTACTAACCCGAATTCTGTCAACATAGCCAATTCCAAATCCGCAAAACCTGCACCTTTACCGGTTCTTCCACCTTTGCGCGCCACCGCTACACAACCGACTATTACTAAATCAATCGGCTGCATCTCTGCAAAACTTACCAATTTTCCGCAATCGAGAGCTTTGCGGGCGATCGCACTTTCGGCAATTGATATATTTTGCCGCTGCAAATCCTCAGCAGTTAACTCTACAAAACAGCGATCGTCTGTCAATCGCGGTACTGCCATATACAGGAGTTTTCCATCTTGCAAAGCTCGCATCCGCACCGGAATTTGGGGCGAATCTGGATTGCATTTAATCGTTTTTGCTTGTTGCCATATTGGTAAAGTTGCCAATCTTTCGGCAGCTACCTGTGAACCGACAAAGTTGGGAATATGACCAAACGGATCGCCAATAGATGCGGCTTGCTGATTCAGCAAAGACCAAATTTCAGCTCTTAACTTGTCTTTGTCGTCGTTATATCCTGTCCAATCAGTTTTCATACTGTATTGTGTTACAATTTATCATACAGAGTTATGCTTTAATACCGCCTCACTTCTTCAGTCCGCGAAGTCGGACTTTGTTTGTTTAGTAGTGGTTTTAACCGCCTAATAACTGTATTGTGTTACAATTTATCATACAGAATTATGCTTTAATGCCGCCTCACTTCTTCAGTCCGCGAAGTCGGACTTTGTTTGTTTAGTAGTGGTTTTAACCGCCTAATAACTTATATGAATTTTACCACAAAGCCCAGTTACTATCAAGTCGGCGGCAGTCTCACCAATAATGCTCCCAATTATGTGAAGCGGCAAGCCGACGATGACCTTTATAACGGATTAAAAGCCGGGGAATTTTGCTATGTTTT
>NZ_JAUBQU010000128.1:0-16336 GCF_036701435.1 Microcoleus sp. Pol12A5 | reverse complement strand
CTTTCTGAGCGCGATCGTTGATCTTCCCATCCCGCTTCTGTTTCAAGCCTTAAATAGGGATTTAGGCATTTTCCGGCAAATGGCGTCAATTCTATTCCGTTGGAGGTAAAAGTTTCAATCCCTGATAGGGTTTTAGGCATTTTCCGGCTCATCAACAGCACTTTTCTGGTTTAAATTGGTATGTTTCAATCCCTGATAGGGTTTTAGGCATTTTCCGGCGGTCACAGAAAATTAAAACTTTCTGTGACCTTAAAAAGTTTCAATCCCTGATAGGGTTTTAGGCATTTTCCGGCTTTCTGATTTCTTTGATGAAAATGCCGAAGCCACGGGTTTCAATCCCTGATAGGGTTTTAGGCATTTTCCGGCATTCCTCACGTTCTCTACGGCTGGCGGTTTTGGCCGGGTTTCAATCCCTGATAGGGTTTTAGGCATTTTCCGGCGGAACATACCAGAGGGCGACTTGCTCAAAGAAGTGTTTCAATCCCTGATAGGGTTTTAGGCATTTTCCGGCGAACAATCTGCATTTAAGGCTTTGCTGGCGATCGTTTCAATCCCTGATAGGGTTTTAGGCATTTTCCGGCTTTCTCAAGCATCATCCCCCAACAACAATTCTAGTTTCAATCCCTGATAGGGTTTTAGGCATTTTCCGGCTTTATCATAAATCAACGACATTTTACTAGAAAAAGTTTCAATCCCTGATAGGGTTTTAGGCATTTTCCGGCCTGCTCAGTAAAGGTGTACAAAGCAACACCAATACGTTTCAATCCCTGATAGGGTTTTAGGCATTTTCCGGCTCATAATTTAATACCGCTTCTGTGTTGTGCCATGTTTCAATCCCTGATAGGGTTTTAGGCATTTTCCGGCGAGAGTTCTTAGAGCGTAACTAGCACGTGTTAAACGTTTCAATCCCTGATAGGGTTTTAGGCATTTTCCGGCCTTTTATGACTACGTGTTCGATACGGTCATCTGTTTCAATCCCTGATAGAGTTTTAGGCATTTTCCGGCTCAGTTTTTTCGGTAAGTCTATCCATTTTCAATTGTTTCAATCCCTGATAGGGTTTTAGGCATTTTCCGGCGGCAGTAACAACAGAAGGCTCAACAACTTTAGTCGTGTTTCAATCCCTGATAGGGTTTTAGGCATTTTCCGGCAGCAATTCGCCGGCTTTCTATTTCAGCAGGCGCTTGTTTCAATCCCTGATAGGGTTTTAGGCATTTTCCGGCTTTTGAGGGAACTTTATATTTGAGATATAGGCAGGCCGTGGTTTCAATCCCTGATAGGGTTTTAGGCATTTTCCGGCCAGAATCGCCGTTTCCGCTCAACATAGTGGATTTAGTTTCAATCCCTGATAGGGTTTTAGGCATTTTCCGGCCTAACGGGAGGCTCAAACTAATGAGAGCGGCTAGCCTGTTTCAATCCCTGATAGGGTTTTAGGCATTTTCCGGCTATGATTCTTTTTTTGATGCAATCCCAGACATCGTTTCAATCCCTGATAGGGTTTTAGGCATTTTCCGGCCAATTTGATAATTTACCAGATTTGTACCAAGTTAAGTTTCAATCCCTGATAGGGTTTTAGGCATTTTCCGGCTTGGTCGTTGTTGTCTTGATACTGGTACAAAATAGTTTCAATCCCTGATAGGGTTTTAGGCATTTTCCGGCCTAATATGTCGAAAATTATGGCGGTTGTCACTCCTGTTTCAATCCCTGATAGGGTTTTAGGCATTTTCCGGCCCGCAAGGGGGATAAATCTTGTAAGCAAAAAAATAGTTTCAATCCCTGATAGGGTTTTAGGCATTTTCCGGCAATAATACGTGATAAAGGATTAGAACCGACCTTGTTTCAATCCCTGATAGGGTTTTAGGCATTTTCCGGCGCCATCGTGAACTAAGCCACCGCTAGACTGGGTGGCGTTTCAATCCCTGATAGGGTTTTAGGCATTTTCCGGCTTCTGTTGCCGATTCTGTATTCAATTCTGTCGTTAGCGTTTCAATCCCTGATAGGGTTTTAGGCATTTTCCGGCGTTAAAGATGCTGCACTATTCATTGCTGTCGCCTAACTAGTTTCAATCCCTGATAGGGTTTTAGGCATTTTCCGGCTTCATCAAGTCAGAAGCATCACACTCAAGTTGCCGGTTTCAATCCCTGATAGGGTTTTAGGCATTTTCCGGCGCAAGACTTGCGCCGAGCCTTAAGCGCATTAAGGTTTCAATCCCTGATAGGGTTTTAGGCATTTTCCGGCTTGCTGTAGTAACGTAATCGGCACTGAATATCCCGTTTCAATCCCTGATAGGGTTTTAGGCATTTTCCGGCAAGGGGATAAACCACAACCCAAACGGCGCACCATTGAGTTTCAATCCCTGATAGGGTTTTAGGCATTTTCCGGCGCTTACAAGCTAGGATGATATTATGTGTGATGTGTTTCAATCCCTGATAGGGTTTTAGGCATTTTCCGGCTAGTTGGCGCCGGTTTGGGTTGGCTGCCAATTTTGTTTCAATCCCTGATAGGGTTTTAGGCATTTTCCGGCCCTTTGGCGATCGTGTACGCCCGCACCCATTGTGTGTTTCAATCCCTGATAGGGTTTTAGGCATTTTCCGGCGAGTTCGTGCCGATCGCTCCGGATTGGGTACTTGTTTCAATCCCTGATAGGGTTTTAGGCATTTTCCGGCCAATTTCAATTCAATAGGTTCATAATTTTTTTCACAGTTTCAATCCCTGATAGGGTTTTAGGCATTTTCCGGCTTAAGCAACGCCACTCCTACCCTGAATAGATTTGGTTTCAATCCCTGATAGGGTTTTAGGCATTTTCCGGCGGGTTACGCCTCCGCACCAAGGCTGACGAACACATCGCGTTTCGATCCCTGATAGGGTTTTAGGCATTTTCCGGCCATACGGCAAGCGATTAGTAATTTTTCCTGATGAGGTTTCAATCCCTGATAGGGTTTTAGGCATTTTCCGGCCTTTTTTTTGTACAGGAGATACCTGTGCATCAATGTTTCAATCCCTGATAGGGTTTTAGGCATTTTCCGGCTTAAATCTTTTCAAGGTATTGGCGAATGGTTTGGTTTCAATCCCTGATAGGGTTTTAGGCATTTTCCGGGGTTTGCAAACTGAAGGGGATTTCTTTAAGCGCAGTTTCAATCCCTGATAGGGTTTTAGGCATTTTCCGGCTTTAGAAAAGGATACTGCAAACCTGGCTATCCCTTGTTTCAATCCCTGATAGGGTTTTAGGCATTTTCCGGCTTGACGTTGCACCTTTGGCTGCTGTTGTTGCTGTTGTTTCAATCCCTGATAGGGTTTTAGGCATTTTCCGGCTTGTTCCTACTTCGGGAACAAGAGCGACGACTGTAGTTTCAATCCCTGATAGGGTTTTAGGCATTTTCCGGCAAGTGGATTTATCAAAACAAATCCCCGTTGCTGTGGTTTCAATCCCTGATAGGGTTTTAGGCATTTTCCGGCTTGTAATTTACAGTCGTTCCTAGGACCGTCGCTGGTTTCAATCCCTGATAGGGTTTTAGGCATTTTCCGGCGACTATGCCGCACTTCTAGAATCTAGTACCCATGTGTTTCAATCCCTGATAGGGTTTTAGGCATTTTCCGGCCCTTACCCCCTCGGTACTGGTTGGCTGATTTGGTTTCAATCCCTGATAGGGTTTTAGGCATTTTCCGGCGCATCTTCGCCGTCGAAGTCGATCGCCATTACCCCGCCGGTTTCAATCCCTGATAGGGTTTTAGGCATTTTCCGGCTCACCACGCACAATGTATGCAGCCTCTTGTGGCGTTTCAATCCCTGATAGGGTTTTAGGCATTTTCCGGCTTCGCGCTGATCGCCCGTGCCATAATCTACTATGTTTCAATCCCTGATAGGGTTTTAGGCATTTTCCGGCATTGCAAATATCAGGGCAATTACGCTGTCAAACACTGGTTTCAATCCCTGATAGGGTTTTAGGCATTTTCCGGCTTAGTTCGCGCAGTTGCCGAAAAAAGCTCGGGCTATGACTCGTTTCAATCCCTGATAGGGTTTTAGGCATTTTCCGGCTATCTACCTCGTCATAGGAATAACCAATTAAAAGTTTCAATCCCTGATAGGGTTTTAGGCATTTTCCGGCTAAAAGGTCTAAGAGCATTAACAATCATGCCAGGAAGTTTCAATCCCTGATAGGGTTTTAGGCATTTTCCGGCGCGTAGAGGCTGGCAATTTGGTCAGAGCTGAATTTGTTTCAATCCCTGATAGGGTTTTAGGCATTTTCCGGCCCACTTTTGATGCTTCCAGGAGTGAAGATTGTGGTTTCAATCCCTGATAGGGTTTTAGGCATTTTCCGGCTCGTCCCGATGATACATGGGAGTCTTTGTGGCGTTTCAATCCCTGATAGGGTTTTAGGCATTTTCCGGCGGTTTGTGTCGGTTCCGCTTTGCCTATGTTTACGTTTCAATCCCTGATAGGGTTTTAGGCATTTTCCGGCCTATCCATTCACCCTTGCAGTTCCTTACGGCGCGGATAAGTTTCAATCCCTGATAGGGTTTTAGGCATTTTCCGGTCAACCAACCTACTAATATTTAGTGAAGGAGTTAGTTTCAATCCCTGATAGGGTTTTAGGCATTTTCCGGCTCGGTTGGTCTTTCTCCCAATGATGTCTTTAAAGTTTCAATCCCTGATAGGGTTTTAGGCATTTTCCGGCCCAAACGGTTGCCCACAGGGGCGATCGCAAGAGTTGTTTCAATCCCTGATAGGGTTTTAGGCATTTTCCGGCCTGGCGGTTGATTAAGCTCGTGGATTTTTGGTCGATCGCCATGTTTCAATCCCTGATAGGGTTTTAGGCATTTTCCGGCGCGTTGACGTTACTGGGATTTGTGGCGTACATAGCGTTTCAATCCCTGATAGGGTTTTAGGCATTTTCCGGCAATTGAGGGAGTGCCTGGCTTTCCTCAAAACTCGTTTCAATCCCTGATAGGGTTTTAGGCATTTTCCGGCAACTCTCCAAAGTTTTGCAATTCCACCACCGACAAGTTTCAATCCCTGATAGGGTTTTAGGCATTTTCCGGCTAGCCGGGATTTTTCAAATAGGAGTTGAAATCGAGTTTCAATCCCTGATAGGGTTTTAGGCATTTTCCGGCCGAAAAATCCTCACCGAAAGCGCACCCGAAGAGTGGTTTCAATCCCTGATAGGGTTTTAGGCATTTTCCGGCCACAGTTTGGCCATTGTCCGTAAGCAGCGTGTGGATCGAGGTTTCAATCCCTGATAGGGTTTTAGGCATTTTCCGGCTCAGCAGATGTCCTTTCGCGAGTGGGAGATTATGGTTTCAATCCCTGATAGGGTTTTAGGCATTTTCCGGTCGCGCACTACTTCGGCAAAATCTGTTCCAGTCGGAGGTTTCAATCCCTGATAGGGTTTTAGGCATTTTCCGGCCACCCGGCAGACACCCCGAAGGGTGTTTCGGCGTTAGTTTCAATCCCTGATAGGGTTTTAGGCATTTTCCGGCGGAAAGCCAACCAGTGGTCGGGATGGAATAAAGGTTTCAATCCCTGATAGGGTTTTAGGCATTTTCCGGCTGGAAATCTCGAATTGCGAGCGCTAGCTTCGTATGTTTCAATCCCTGATAGGGTTTTAGGCATTTTCCGGCATTTATCATGCCGATCGCATTAGCAACACCGCCCTCAATGTTTCAATCCCTGATAGGGTTTTAGGCATTTTCCGGCTAAAATCTCTTCCCCCTGGGTCTACTGTTATTGTGTTTCAATCCCTGATAGGGTTTTAGGCATTTTCCGGCCGACGGATTTTTGATTGGTTGGCCACATACTCCGGTTTCAATCCCTGATAGGGTTTTAGGCATTTTCCGGCATTATTTTACAATTTGTAGAGGTAAAACTAATGGTTTCAATCCCTGATAGGGTTTTAGGCATTTTCCGGCATTATACTGTTGAGGGTGGTTTTTCAGTCGATAAGTTTCAATCCCTGATAGGGTTTTAGGCATTTTCCGGCCATATTATATCTTTTCAGAAACAAAAGAAATAAAGTTTCAATCCCTGATAGGGTTTTAGGCATTTTCCGGCTGACTCGGCATTTTTTAAGTTCCGAGGGGGAAATTCTGTTTCAATCCCTGATAGGGTTTTAGGCATTTTCCGGCTTGGGCCACGGACTTTTCCACCAGCTCGCTCATTTCCTGTTTCAATCCCTGATAGGGTTTTAGGCATTTTCCGGCTTTCTGGCACTTGGGGCATCATATTGGTCATCAGGGTTTCAATCCCTGATAGGGTTTTAGGCATTTTCCGGCCTGGCACATGATCCCTATGGTGTAAAGAATTTCCGTTTCAATCCCTGATAGGGTTTTAGGCATTTTCCGGCCTACGGCTTCTGCGTAATCTTCCCGGACTTCTTCTTTGTTTCAATCCCTGATAGGGTTTTAGGCATTTTCCGGCCTGGGATGCCGGGATAAATAACGCGCGGGTCGATGTTTCAATCCCTGATAGGGTTTTAGGCATTTTCCGGCCGCCCGTTCCAGAAGCCTTGCTGTATTTGGTTTTCAACGTTCATTTGCGTCTGTACTAGCAAAAATACCATTTCAGCCTCCGGCCTGTCAATAGCCTGTTTAGACTTTCCCCCTCAAACCCTTATCATATAAAAGCTTCAGCAATTGCGTCTGCCTTTTCCCCCAGGAATCGGCATCAAACCCTTACAGAAATTGGACTACAGCCGACAAAATTAACCCCTCGAATTTTACACCCAGCAACAGACGCAATTTTTGCGAAAATATAGCTCGCTCCCAAAACCCGCAGACAGCCACAATTCTCTCCATAATTATAAGCTGTCGAGCAAAATAGATCAGAACCCTTAAACTTCAAACCATGACCAAAACCTTAATTCCCGTAATACTCGCCGGCGGCAAAGGTGAACGCTTCTGGCCTCTCAGCCGCAAGCAGCGCCCCAAGCAGTTTTTGAGTCTCGACGGTAGCGGTAAGAGTTTGCTGCAAGCTACAGCAGAAAGACTATTAACATTAGGTAACCGCTGGGACGATTTGTGGGTAGTAACATCGGAAATGTTGGCTGCGGGAGTCCGCGAACAGTTGCCGCTTTTACCTCCTGAGAATTTGCTAGCGGAACCGGAGGGCCGGGATACTGCGCCAGCCGTGGCCTGGACTGCTATAGAAACTGCGAAACGTTACGGTGAGGATGCGGTTGTTGGTTTTTTCCCAGCGGATCACTGGATTGGGGAACCCGATGAGTTTGTCAAGACTTTGGAGGCGGCAGCCGAGTTGGCGAGAAATCAGGATGCGATCGCCACTTTGGGAGTAAAACCGAGTTATGCTTCCACCGGTTACGGCTACATCGAACAAGGCGAGGAAATTGGCAGTTTTGGGGGTTTTCCGGCCTATCGGGTGGCGAGGTTTACGGAAAAGCCCGATCGCACAACTGCTGAAGAATTTGTAGCCAGCGGCAAGTTTAGTTGGAACGGCGGAATTTTTGTCTTTCGAGTCGGAACTGTCTTGACAGAATTGCGAAATCATGTACCGGAAATGATGGCAGCTTTGGAAGCAAAAGGCGCGCAGGCGTACTCGGAATTACCGAAAATTAGCATTGATTACGCACTGATGGAAAAGACGCAAAAGGCTTGTGTTCTGCCCGTAGGCTTTAGCTGGGACGATTTGGGAGATTGGAATGCGATCGGTCGTTTGCTGCAAGGAGACAAACCGAATGTGGAGTTAGCAAAACACGTCGGAATTGATACCAAAGGCGGCATTTTCTATGCAGCCGATGAGAATGAAGTTATCGTCACCATTGGTTTAGAAGATGTGGTAGTTGTCAGAGATGGCAATGTGACTTTAATTGTGAAAAAGGACAGGACGCAGGAGATTAAACAGGTAATTAAAGTGTTGGGAGAAGATGAGAAATTGAAAGATTTGCTGTGAAGGTGAGATGAGGCCGCACGACACGGATTCTGAAGGCGGATACACCAACTATTCATCGCCGTTGATCCAGGCATTCGTTTTTGAATCTTGATGAGCAAGCTGAAAAAGTTTTCTATTCGCTATTCATCGCTGTTGATCCAGGCATTCGTTTTTGAATCTGTGTTGTGCCTTACTATTCACTTTATTTACATAATTTCTTCTAAATTCAACACAAAACCAGGCAGTACATCTTCCCCTGATAGAGTGGCAGGATTTTCGATAATTTCAACATCTTGACCGGGGCGATAAATTTCTACCCGTCCATTTTGCCTGTCAATTAACCAACCCAATCTAGCACCGTTATCTATATATTCTTGCATTTTTTCTTGCAGCTTTTTCAAGGAATCAGTCCGAGAACGCAACTCAACAACAAAATCAGGACACAAAGGAGCAAAACAGTCTTTTTGTTCCGGTGTTAAAGTATCCCAGCGTTCTTTTTTGACCCAAGAGGCATCAGGAGAGCGATCGGCACCATTGGGGAGTGTAAAGCCTCCAGAAGAGTCGAAAACTACTCCCAGTTTAGTTTCATGGTTCCAGACTCGGAGTTGAGATGTTAAATCGGCATTACGCCTGCTAGTTTCACTGCCTGTCGGTGGCTTAATAATTAATTCCCCGGATGCTGTACGTTCAAATTGATAATCGCGGTTGTGCTGACAAAGCTGAAAAAATTGCTCGTCAGTTAAGTTGATGGATAATTCGATCGAGTTGGTAGGGAATTGGATGGGAATCATGTCTCTTATACGGTATTAAACACATTGAGAATCTGGTTTGTAATAACTTACTCATTCTATTCTTTGACACATCTTTTCAAGTCAATAAATTTAATTATAAAAATATCATGTCTGCTTTAAATGTATATTACCATGAGGATTAATGCCAAAGCCAAAAACCGATCGCCCCCACACCCCAAAGCTGTCACGCCCATTCCCACCCTTTCCCCCAAGTTATTCCCCAAGACACTGGTCAGCCCGGTCAACAGCGCTATCCTAGTAGTTATATAGCCCTTAAACCCGATCGACCCGGAAGCCCCTTGTTTAGCCTAGTTAAAAACACTTCTCGCAAAGGAGAAATTCTAGAGGTCGTCTTCCGCAACGCTTGGGGCTACATGAAACGGGTGCTTGTCGCAGAAAAAACGCAAGCAGGGGCGAGAACCCAACGCCATCAACCTTTTTCGGCACACTATATGTAGTGTGCCTGCGTAAGTCCTGACTATACAGAATCCCCCCTTCGCCGACTTTTGCAATCCGAGTTGCATACTATGACGATTCCCGCCAAACATCGTTTCCGCTTGACGGGTTCACCCTCCCAAGTCGTCTGGGGCGACTTTCGCCATGAGAAGTCTCGTTTGCGACTTCCCGTTAAATTTTGGCCTGCATCGAGGAATATCGCGAATCATTGCATTACTCAGCATCTTCTGGCTTTTTTGTCATCTAAAGAGGAGAGGCGATCGCCAATGGTGGCATTGTCTCTCCTCTATTGGACCTGGGACTTTATTTTTTCCCAAGCCCCCAACTGCGTAAACGCGCTTTACGTCCACCTCCCCTGGCACACTAACGGGGTTGCTGGAACAAGCGCCGGCTCATACACCGCGCTCAAGGCACCGCAAGAGGGCATCAAAGGCTTTCTGGTTTAATTCGGTCATCGCCCGTAGGCATCGGTCAAGGTGAGCGTGTACGTTCGATGTTGAGCCTTCCCCTCACCCTGTCTCGTTCTTCCTATCCTCTCCTATTTCCCAACAAGTCTATAAAGAGAAGTGATTGATTTGATAAAAAAGAACATTTGCTCTTATGGTTGGAGCTTGACTAAAGTAAAGGCATCAAAGAAAAACGCCAGCGAACATTAACCAGTCAGCTTCAACTAGACATTCACCCGTGAGGTTTGCGATGAAATCCACTCTATCCAACAGCGTTAACGCAAAAATGAAAACCGCCAGCCATCAAAGGCCTTTACAGGTTACGCCTCAAAAACCAGAGGAAAAAGCCTTAACTCGCGGACAGCATTTAGCAGATACCCTAGCAGCGAAAGTGGGTTCGTGGCCGTTTTTGATTGGACAGACAGTAATCCTCGCCGGGTGGGTGGGCGCGAACCTGACACCGGGCCTTCCTCACTGGGATCAGCAGCCCTTCATCCTGCTCAACTTAGTATTCTCCTTTGCCTCTGCTTACACTGCACCGATCGTGTTAATGAGTCAAAACCGCCAGTCGGATGCCGAACGCGAACAAAATCTCTACAATCATCAAGTTAATCTCAAAGCCGCTCACGATGTGGTACTACTGCACGAAAAGATCGCTCGATTAAGCCACCACATTCCTGATTTAATGGAAAAGCTCAATCAGCAACAGCAATCTGTCAGTCCCATCAAAATGATGGTGATGCCAGCCCCCGTTAAGGCAATTACCGAAGTTAATAAAGCAGCTAAGCCGTCTGCTTCCTATCAGAAGCAGAAGCGTGAAGTTCCGATACTATTTCCCCAACTATTTAAATCGAACTTTTACTCATCAAAATATACAGAAGTGATGCCCATTTTACTTCCAACTCAAAAGCCCTCAACACATTCTGTATCCGCATCAACCTATTTCAAACTGTGACAATCAACGTTACTACTGAGTGAGTTATAGCGTCGGTGTAGCCCATCTGTTTAGTAACAATTTTAATAAAAAAATACCTCAACATCAATTAATCTCCGGCACTGTTCCATCAATCCTACCATCACAATCTAGGGAGTTAGATATGAACCCATTGATTACCGCTATTTCCACAGGTTTTACAGCTTTCACCGCCACAAATTTAGATGATATTGTCATCTTGCTGCTGTTTTTCTCCCAAGTCAATGCTGTTTTTCGACGGCAACACATTGTTACAGGACAATATCTTGGGTTCGCAGCACTGGTCCTGCTTAGCGTTCCTAGCTTCTTTGGCTGTATGATGGTGCCGCGCCCTTGGGTGGGGATGTTGGGGTTAGTACCAATTGCCATTGGAGTCAGCCGCCTGCTAAATAGAGATACAGAGGCGGATGATGAAAATACAGCTACAGATTCCCCTCCATCCACTATTTTTGCTAGTATTTTATCCCCACAAACTTATAGTGTAGCTGCGGTTACATTTGCTAATGGAGGTGATAATGTGGGGATTTATGTCCCGTTGTTTGCTAACTGCACTTGGGATAGCCTGCTAGTGATTCTGAGCGTCTTTTTCTTGCTAGTGGGTGTCTGGTGTTATGTGGCTTATCAACTAACTCGCATGAGCGCGATCGCGAGCCTACTTGTCCACTACGGTAATTCCCTTGTTCCCTTCGTTCTAATGGGTCTGGGTACGCTGATCCTGCTCGATAGCCATACTCTAGAAGATCTCGGTTTAACGGTAGTTACTGTAGCTATCAGTTGCTTGTGGCTGCTGACATTGCTTAAAGACAGTTATCAATCGTTAGAGACTGCACCTCAAGTCGAAAAATTTGAGGTAAACTAGGGTTCAAGTTTCCTCCACTTTGCTGAAGTTGAAAAATAAATAATTTATAACTTCAGCAAAGTGGAGGGGTTTTATAAGAACAAACTCTGATTTATTACACAAAGGACAACAAAAATGAGCAAGTTTTTCAAAGTAATTCTGGTAGCTTTAGTGCTTTTCGTAAACTTAGCTGTAGCTCAGCCTTCTTGGGCCGGCAAGGATTTCACAAAGGGAGCTGACTATGCGGAAGTGACACAGGAATTGAATCAACTTTTGTCAGCTCAGAGCGATCCTTCCACTGCCGGTTATACGTCTGAACAGTACCAACAGCGGTTGGCCGAATTGCAACAGCAGAAGTACGTGCTCGAAACTGCTACAAAGCGGGCTCAGTGCCGTAATGAAACCGGGCAAACGCTGGCAGTTTATGCTAATAAGCCGAAAAAATCGCCCACGCAACTTTATTTCCTGGCAGCCGGTGAGATTACAGATGATGATTGGGATTGCGATGGTATTTACTTGCCAGCAGGGGCTCAAGCTACTTTAGGGCCAGCGGCTCAAGCGCTTTCTTTGACTGAACCGGTTGCTATTAAGGTTGTAGATGGTACGCAGCTAGTTGCTAAAACGAGTGCAGGAACAGGTGGAATTCAATTGAATATTACCCCTGCTAAAGTTTTTAAGGCGGGTGAGACAACTTGGGCCTTGCCCTCGTTTTCTCAGGCAGACATTAATGCACAAGTTCCTACGCCGCAACTGATTGATTAATCCTTTTTTAGGAATCGTCAATAGTTAGGGACTTGGGAAAAAATAAAGTCCCAGGCATAATAGAGGAGAGGCAATGCCACCATTGGCGATCGCCTCTCCTCTTTAGATCGCAAAAAAGCCAGAAGATGCTGAGTGATGCAATGATTCGCGACATTCCTCGATGCAGCCCACAAGTTAACGGGAAGCCGCAAGCGGTCAACTTCGCTGCAAATATGACGTGGCAGGGACTCAAATCAATTGTACATTTGCGAGAAACGACCTATGAAAAGGCGATTAAGGTTCTATCTTCGGAACTAGAACAGTACCTCGGGTTCTGGCATCGCTCCTCCATCCTGCCTCAATGGGATATCACAATTGTTCCCACTTGATAGGGATTTTATTTAATCGCCAGTCGCTTTCTGGTAAAAATACTTTAGGCTGTTTCTCAATCCACTTATTCCAGTCTGGGTAATCGACAGAGGGCAACATCTTTTCAAGATATTTTACAACTAGGGGATGCAAAATATTTTTTCCCTTCTTTAGACAATCCTGTGCAATTCAATTTCTTCTAACTATAAGTAGCAAAGGATGTTAGCTACCCAAGCTAACAACAAAGAAAAAATTTTTTATCAGCAAGCTATATCTGATTATCAAATGCTGTAAGAGTGTAAACGATGAGGAGTATGCCAAAGCCAAAAATCGATCGCCCCCACGCCCCAAAACTCTCACGCCCATTCCCACCCTTTCCCCCAAGTTATTCCCCAAGACACTGGTCAGCCCGGTCAACAGCGCTATCCTAGTAGTTATATAGCCCTTAAACCCGATCGACCCGGAGGCCCCTTGTTTAGCCTAGTTCAAAACACTTCTCGCAAAGGAGAAATTCTAGAGGTCGTCTTCCGCAACGGTTGGGACTACATGAAAAGCCTCCTAACCGGCCGCAAAACCGACGCACCCAGTCTCCCAACTCCAGCAGTTCTCCGCAACATCCTCGTCGAATTAGGCCCAGTTTTTGTCAAATTGGGTCAATTGCTGAGCACCCGTCCCGACCTTTTACCCGCCAGCTACATCGAAACTCTCTCCACGCTACAAGCCGAAGTGCCGCCCGTACCGTGGTCGCAAGTAGAAGCAATCGTCCGCCAGGAACTCACACAATCTCTCGAAAATACCTTTGCCAAATTTAACACTGAAGCCATCGCCGCAGGTTCCATCGCCCAAACCCACAAAGCTACTTTAAAAGACGGTCGCGAAGTCGCCCTCAAAGTTCAGCGCCCCGGTATTGATATCGTCATCGAACAAGACATCGCCGTACTCCGAGGTTTGGCAGAACTTGTCATGCTCACAGACTTCGGTCAACAATACGATATTGTCGCCTTAGCTGAAGAATTTGCGATCGCCCTGCGTGCAGAATTAGACTTCATTCAAGAAGCCAGCTACACAGACGAACTGCGCCGCAATTTATCTAAAAGTCGCTGGTTTGACCCCACACAAGTTGTCCTACCAGAAATTAACTGGGAGTTAACTACAAAAAAACTCTTAGTAATGGAGTGGCTGAACGGAGTCCCAATTTTGTTAGGCGATTTGCAAGGAATTCGCCACAAAGGAGATGTAAATGCCGAACGCGAAGAAATTACAACGCTGCTTTGCCGCGTTTTCTTCCAGCAGTTGTACATCGACGGATTCTTTCACGCAGACCCGCATCCCGGCAATTTGTTTTATCTCAAAGATGGCCGGATAGCCCTGCTAGACTGCGGTATGGTCGGCAGATTAGACCCGCGCACTCAGCAGAATTTGACCGAAATGTTGTTGGCAATTGTCGATTTAGATGCTCAGCGCTGCGCTCAATTAACTTTGGAAATGGCAGAATTTGCTCAGCCGAAAAGTTTAGCAAATCTCGAAAACGATTTAGCTCGAATGCTGCGCAAGTATTACAATGTGAGCTTGTCGCAAATGAACTTGTCGGAAATTTTTTATGAGGTACTGGAAATTACCCGAAAAAATAAAATTCGACTGCCCAGCAATCTCGGTTTGTATGCAAAAACTCTAGCTAATTTGGAAGGACTGGCACGCTCTTTTAATCCCCGGTTTAATATTGTAGAGCAGGTCAAACCGCTGATGACCGATATGTTTCGGCGTCAGTTATTAGGAGACGATCCAATCCAAGCTCTTTTAAGAACGGCCCTGGATCTGAAAAGCTTATCTTTGCAATCTCCGCGACAGGTGGAAGTGCTTTTAGACCGGGTTACTTCGGAAACTTTGAAGTGGAACTTGACATTAAAAGAACTCGACCCGCTACGCCGCACTCTAGGGGATTCTGCGAACCGACTTTCTTTTAGTATTGTCGTGGGTTCCCTGATTATAGGGGCAGCAATTATTTCTTCTAACGCACAAACTGCTCAGTTATCTTTTCTGAGCACTGGTTTGTTTGGGGCCGCGAGTTTTTTGGGTTTTTGGTTGATTATTAGCATTCTCAGGTCAGGGCGTTTGCGGAGTTGATTGAAAAAGAGAAATAGGAAAAATTAGGAGATATAGCAATCCTTTCGGTAAACGCGAAACAAGCTTTTTTTTCAACAAACCGCCAAGACGCTATTGACGCGAATGTTGATAAGATAAGAGAAAGATTTCACAATTGATGCGAGGAGTGCTATAGCATCCTCAACTATTAAGCAACATCTCTGACTTAAGATAGGCGATCGCCCGCCGCAGCTAAGTCTAAGCTAGAAATTGTTAGATCGACCTAATTGAGGAAAAAAAGATGAGTAGCGGTCACGCCAGCCATAAAGGCTCTTCCACAACACCCAATACCAACACTAACGGTCAAATTACATCCCCAGACGACCAACCCGCTGACCCGCTAAATCAAGAAACCTCCGGTTATCCATTCCATGACGAAGCAATGGAAAATCCTGCGGCTACCGGGCGGCCGCACGAAGAGGCTGATTCTGGCGAAGAACAGCAATAGTTATATCGATTTAATTGTCATCGATATGCTATCTGCAAGGCGGTTCATTAGATGTTTGATAAAAAAATCCCGTTTGTACTAATTACACCTTGCACTTCCAGAGTCCTCCAGCGATTTCAATCTCTGCCGGGATCTTTAGGCAGGTTCAGTAGTACCTAAAAACTTCAAGACTAAAAACTCCAGTCGTTACGAAAAACCTATTTAACATAAAATTAAAGTTAGGGATTATTGCTAAATGAGCGGGATTAACCAAGTAGTGGAACAGAAAAAATTGCCGGAATTGGGATTAGTCTGTATTACAACATCCGATGCAGTGCGCTTTCGCACTGTCACCCGGAAGCGACTTTTACAGCTTTCAGAAACTGAACAAGAAACAGTATTGCGCGAGCTTTATACAGACAACTTAAAGCGGCTTGACAAAGCTATCGACTTCTGTTCTGCTAATCAAATTAAGCTCTACCGCATGACTTCTGCACTGTTCCCTTTTGCAGATACAGATTTGGGGGAAGGAGTGCTACACTCCATGACTGAGGAATTGCGGAATACCGGCGATCGCGCTCTTTCTTTGGGCATCCGCTTGGTACTCCACCCGGATCAATTTGTCGTCCTCAGTTCTGACAAGCTTTCTGTGGTTGAAAACAGCATTAAAATTCTGGCGACTCATGCTTTAATTTTAGATATGTTGGGACAGCCCCGATCGCCCCAGGCACTGATGAACATTCACGGCGGCAAGAGCGATCGCACTTCGCAGCTCAAATCAGTCATCCGCGACTTGCCAGAATCTATTCGATCGCGCTTAACCTTTGAAAATGACGAATACGCTTACAGTTCCTCGGAAATTTTAGAAGTTTGTCTCGATACCGGCGTACCAATGGTTTTTGACGCCCACCACCACGTCATTCACGAACATTTAGAAACTTACGACGATCCCAGCGTTGCCGAAATGCTCGCAGCAGCCCGCACAACTTGGTCTGTTCCTGAATGGCAATTAGTACACATATCAAATGGCAGAGAATTTTTTGCCGATCCGCGCCACAGCGATTTAATTACAGAAATGCCTAATTGCTATTATCAAGCTCCTTGGATTGAAGTAGAAGCTAAATTTAAAGAATTAGCTATTGAAAAGTTGCGCTCGGAATGGTTGTCTGCGAATGTTCCACAATTTAGCAATGTCTCGTAGATACTGTCTTGATCTGTCAAGGGGTAGCGAGCAAATAAGTTGGATCGAAAGGCTTTTGGGACTTTAAAATAC
>NZ_JAUBQU010000270.1:0-1935 GCF_036701435.1 Microcoleus sp. Pol12A5 | reverse complement strand
AAGATGTGCGATCGATTTACGAATCATTTCTGCCCCAAGCTTACGAAATTCCTAAAGAACATCAACGGCGGCTGCAACACAGCAATCAATTAGACGCGATCGATCTAGAAAATTTAGAGAAATATCGGCGCGGTTATTTTTCTCAGCCGATCGTATCCGTGTTAGATGTGATCAATGACAAGCAAAAGTATCCCTACATTGTTATTTTAGGCGATCCGGGTTCGGGCAAGTCTACTCTGTTACAAACTTTAGCATTAAACTGGGCGCGATCGCCCTTAAATAGCGTGACATCTCTGCCGATTCCGCTGCTAATAGAATTGCGAACTTACATTCGCAGCGGGGAATCAGGACATTGCAAGAACTTCCTCGAATTTTTCCATCAAAGTCCCGGTTCAATTTGTCACTTGAATCAGCATCAATTGCAGGAACAGCTTAAAGCAGGTGACGCTGTGGTGATGTTCGACGGGTTAGATGAAATTTTCGAGCTCGGGAAACGAGAAGATGTAATTACAGCGATTCATCGGTTTACCAATGAGTATCCCCGCGTGCGAGTGATTGTTACGTCTCGGATTATTGGTTACAAACCTCAACGGTTGCAAGATGCAGAGTTTCATCACTTTATTCTCCAAGATTTGAATGCGGAACAAATTCAGGATTTTGTTCGCCGCTGGCACGACTTAACTTTTACTGATGCAGGGGAAAAAGCGCGGATTCGCGATCGCATGGAAAGAGCATTAGCGTATTCATCTACGATTAGAGATTTAGCGGGTAATCCGTTATTGTTGACGATTATGGCGATTTTAAATCGCAGTCAAGAATTGCCGAGAGACAGGGCGGAACTTTACAATCAAGCTTCGCGGGTATTGCTGTATCAATGGGATGTGGAAAGGTCTTTAGTAGAGGATAGAAGGCTCGATCCGAAAACTATTGATGCTAAAGATAAGCAAGAAATGCTGCGGCGAGTCGCTTACAAAATGCAAGCAGCACCTGAAGGGTTGGCTGGCAATATTATTAGTGCGGAAGATTTGGAGAATACCCTGACAGCATATCTGAAGAATAAAGATTTCGATAGACCGAAAGAGCGGGCAAGGTTGATAATTAACCAACTGCGAACTCGCAACTTTATTTTATGTTTTTTGGGTGCGGATACTTATGGGTTTGTGCATCGAACTTTTTTGGAATATTTCTGTGCGTCGGAGGTAGTGGAAAGGTTTCAGAAGACACAAGAAATTTCACTGGAGGAGGTGAAAACCGAAGTTTTTGGCAAGCACTGGGATGATGAATCTTGGCAGGAAGTTTTGTGCTTGATTGCGGGATTGATTGCTGGAAAGTTTACAGGGAAATTGATTGAGTTTTTGATTGAACAGGATGGCACAGCCCCAAAGTTCCGCAATCTGTTTTTGGCTGCGAAGTGTTTGGATGAGGTGAGGGATAGAAAGGTGATTGCTGCGGTTGAGACTCAATTGCTTGAACGCTTAAAAGAGTTAACCAAGTACGACCTCAATTACTATTATGAGGCTTATGAAGAAGAAGCTAATCTAGTTAATGAAATTCGTACTCAAGCAGTAAGTGCGATCGCCTTTACTTGGAAAGATGGCGCCGAAACCTTACCTTGGCTCAAACAACTGGCTCAATCTGATGGTGATTCGGATGTGCGATATGCAGCAGTCCAAGAAATAGCACGGGGCTGGAAAGATGACCCGGAAACCTTACCTCTCCTCAAACAACTGGCTCAATCTGATGATGATTCAGGTGGGCGACGTGCAGCAGTCCAACAATTAGCACGGGGGTGGAAAGATGACCCAGACACCTTACCTATCCTCAAACAACTGGCTCAATCTGATGATGATTCTGCTGTGCGACGTGCAGCAGTCCAACAATTAGCACGGGGGTGGAAAGATGACCCAGACACCTTACCTATCCTCAAACAACTGG
>NZ_JAUBQU010000127.1:0-16483 GCF_036701435.1 Microcoleus sp. Pol12A5 | reverse complement strand
CTTCTTTGAATGGTGAATTTATCTCAAAATATACTCACCACTGATGAACAGTGTTCAATAAGATGCGTTCCCCCTGCAGTAGAACCCCGTTTAGCTGTTCCTAATACCAGAAAAGTTGCCAGAGTAATGGTTTTTAATTTTTTTAACATGGGTATCACTTTTAAAACACTATAGCTAGCGCTCATAGTATTTAATGATTTTATGATACATTGATCCTATCATACTTTAGTATGAAAAACTCTAGCTTAGACTTAAAATTCGCCTTAGCATCTCGAAGCTTTTCCCATGCAGCTTTCGTTCCTGGTTTTGGTGGTTGGGCGGCAATTCTAGCAATCAGATCGCGGTTTTTTTCTTCATAATACAACTGCAGTTACTCAGCTTCCTTAACAACCATTTGATACTCAGCTTCAACATCAGCGCGATTTGCCTCAATATAAGCTAAAGCCGCATTAATTTGTTCCTCTGTAAGGTCAAACAATCCCCTGATAAACTTAGGCGGATATTGAGCCGTCACATAGTCCATGATGTCGTAGATAGTGATGCGCGTACCTGCGAGCGTCAGTCCTCTTTCTGTACGGATGATAGCTGTTTTTTTATTAGATATGTTTGTCATGCTTATCGCCTCCTAGAAGTTATCTTTATATTAATATCTGATTCCCCGCAATTTTTGGATTCGGTCTTACTAACTGCCTAAGTTAAATTATCAATAATACTCGCAATTTTTCACAGTCCGATCGCACTTTCATTAAAAAGCCAGTTTTTGAAATAACTCCGCAATCGGAAGAGTAAAGCGGGGGACGATTTCTTCGCCATCAAAGGAATCAGCGGACTTGAGCAGGCGATCGAGATCTTGGGACGATCAATACACCAACACCTACTGTTCTTTAGCATGAATCACCCAAACTAAACGCGCTCCATTTTCAAAATATTCTACGAGTTTGTCGTGAATTTCTGCCAATATATTGCTAAGAGAAAAGATTGCTACTCGCAGTACGCTCTGGTTCCCTAAACCATAAGTATTAGCAATATCGCTAGCCAACTGACAGTTTATTCTGAATTGCCCCATGTCAATTTTACTATTTCTGGCGCGGTAATACCAAGTTCTACCGCCAGCGTTGGGTATCTCCTGACAGTCCGAATATGTCACCTCAAACATCTTGGCAATATGCACGTCATAGAGCACAAACTGACCCCCGTAAGCAGATTTTGTGGTATTGGTTTCTGACACCGTAACGGTATAAGTTCCTCCGCTCAAGTTCAAGATAATCTTCAAGGGAAATACTCAAGACTCGTCAAAAGTCGGCGGCACGGCGACCCAGATTAAAGAAAGTAATTAACAGACCGACAGTTAGCTGCACTCACCAAACGCTTAAAGAACAAGTGCTCGGAGGTGGCGAGTTTGGCACGACGCAAAATATTACCACGCTCGATCGAGATGCGACAACTCCCCTGCTGCAAGTCTTAGGCAAGAACAGCATTGGTTATGCCACATTCGCTCAAGTAGCCAATCAGAAAGCGGTGCGCGTTGTTCCCGTCAACGGTGCGACGCCGGGTGCGGGTAACTATCCTTACAAGCGGCAGTTGTACTAGGCCTACAACAATCCTCCTAGCCAAGCAGTTAAGGATTTCTTGGGCTGTGCCACTTCTTCGGAAGGACAGAAAGCTATGCTGACCGGAAATTGAGCCTTTGCAAACCTCCGACATTCAGTTAAATAGTCCACCAGACTTAAGTCTGGCGCTACACAAGCTTGCGTCCGCGCCGGCGGACTTCTTCTTTAACCCACGTAGGTGGGTTTTGTGTGTGTAGACGCGGTTTCCAAGCGCAGGCAACCCTACAAACCTCAAAATACTATTCATTTGTCATTGCTGAACTGATAGGCTAATATTCGATGTAATTTAAAACTTAAGGTTTTTCTGTGAGCAAAAGTCGCGAACCAGTCGAAAGTTTACTTCTCTACTATTTATTCAAATGGTCAATTGTCAGCCCGATGCTGCACCTTTACTTTCGAGGCCGCATCTACGGTGCAGAAAATGTGCCGACAGAAGGGCCTGTGGTAGTAGTCAGCAATCACGCCAGCGATTTTGATCCGCCGATTTTGTCGAATTGCATGAGGCGGCCTGTGGCATTTATGGCAAAGGAAGAGTTATTTAAAGTTCCTATTTTGAAGCAGGCAATTACGCTTTACGGTGCTTACCCAGTGAAGCGGGAAAGTGCCGATCGCAGTGCTATTCGCTCGGCTATCAATTCTTTAGAAAATGGCTGGGCGACGGGTGTATTTTTGCAGGGGACTCGCACCCCAGACGGCAGAATTACTGAACCGAAATTAGGTGCGGCGCTGATAGCTGCTAAGGCAAAAGCGCCGCTGTTACCGGTTAGTTTGTGGGGAACTCACGCGATTTCGTCGAAAGGTTCTGGAATTCCGCGTCCGGTGCCGCTAACGGTGCGAATTGGCAAGCTAATTGAAGCGCCCGGTTCCTCGGATCGCGAGGAGTTGCAAGCGCTGACTCAAAGATGTGCGATCGAGATTAATGCCATGCACGATTTGGGTCGTTGATTTTATAACTTTTGTTGCTGTTTTTCAGGTTATATCTACAGATAGATGAATGCTGAAGATAAACATCGAAAAATATCAATATAAGTGATTGAAAACAAGCGCAATAATTAGGCTTGAATTTGAGTTTAATTTTACAGGGGATAAGAAGAAAGATATGGTAACAAGCAATCAAACCCGCGCGTTGGGATTGTTTTCTAACCGCGAAGATGCGGAGCAAGCTCTGACAGAATTGAAATCTTCCGGGTTTCCAATGCATAAAGTTTCGGTTGTTGCTAGGGATGCAGGCGAGTCTGTAGGCGAGACTGAAACGATCGCTCAGGTGGGCGATAAAAATCTAGACACAGGAGCAGGAGTGGTAGCAGACGCTCTGACAAATAGTGCTTTAGCCACCGTGCTAGTGGGTCTCGGAAGTTTAGCTATTCCCGGAATCGGGCCGATGATTGCAGCGGGCACTTTGGGCGCCTCACTGGTGGCTAGCGTAGCAAGCACTGGCGTCTCGGCGGCGGCTTTCGGTGGAGTGGTGAAGGCCTTGACTGACTTGGGAATTCCGGAAGAAACAGCTAGAACTTACACCGATCGCCTGCGGGCCGGCGATTATTTGGTGGTAGTAGATGGCGCGGAGGATGATATTAGTCGGGCTCAAGGGATTTTCAGCAGTCGGGGCATTCAAAATTGGGGCGTTTTTTAAACAGGAATTGTACACCAGCTCTATCTGTAGGGCGATGTACACCCCACCCTTGGTGATAACAACCAGCTCAAATTTAGTACCCGACTTTTGTGTGAAAATTAGCGCATAGATCCCCCCTAACTAAAAAAGGGGGGAACCGGAAATGCTCTTTTGTCGCCCGGGAAGGGCATTGAGAATCGGCTAAAACCACGCTCTAGAGGTGGTTTTAGTCTTAAATTTACATTCATTCCTTGCCCACCCCCTCCCTACAAGTCAATTATTGATTGTTATCGCTCATCTTTTGATGCTGAGGCGGTGACATAAGCGACAGCTAAAGGCGAAATTTTTTCTGTAACTGCTGCGATAACTTGGCGATCGAAGTCAGTCCACACTCTGGGGCGATCGAACATACAAGGCTGCAATACCCCCCACAATAAGCCGTCATCACAAAGGTGAGCGTGAATCAAAGCTCGATGTCCGAACTCTTTTGCCTCAAAATCTTTGTTGACAACTTCAGGATTGGCTGTTTCAACATCCTCAACAAAAATCGACGGTTTAGTTCGCAAAGCTGCTGCAAACAAAGGGTCTTCTTCCCCTAAAGATTCCGGTTCTTTTTTCCATTCTGCGTCCCAAACCTCTGGAATGTTCGAGTTGTGACGCCAGCAGTAAGGTACTCTGCCCATTTGCGTTTCAGGATTGCGGAGGTAGAGAAAGACCCGATCGCAATTTAACACCTCGCCTAAAGCCGGCACCAAAGCCGAAAAAACAGCATCCGGTGTTTTGGTGTCACTCAAAATTTGCTCTAGAACTTGTGGCAGAATTTGGTCGGTCATTAACTTTAGCTTTTGAAGTTCATCTACTAATTTTAAACTATTCGTTCTCTTCTCTTACGCATTTATCATCAGCCTCTTCCCGCTTCTTTAAATAGTTATAGAAAACAAGTTTTAAAACCAGAGAGAATGGCAAAAAATTAACACTTTCTCAATGCTTTTCTGGGTTTATTCAATTCGGGCTTGGCTGAAGTCAGCACCCGTATAACCGGTGGTCAGCCAAAGAATAGCCCTAGCGCCGTCGCGAACCGCTTTTTCCACCGGTTCGGGGGTTCGCCCAGACGGAACTGCCACAGGCTTAAAACTAATGCCTCGACTGCCGAGTACGATTTCGCCGATAATCTGAGCTCGCCGCATATGATCGTCAGAAGTGATCAGATACACGCTCTCAATCCCTTGAGCTTTCAATTCATCTACCAGGGTGGTAAAATTTGTTACCGTATCCACCGCTCTGTAGTCTAAGTGCAGGCGATCGGACTCAATTCCCGCTTCTGAAAATACCCATTCCGCGAACTCCGGATTGCTCCCAGACGACACCCAAATCGGCAATTCAGGATGAGCCCGAGCAAATTTGGCGGCAAACACCTCTCGCTCCGTAGCCCCACCTAGAACTAACAAAGCTTGGGGTCTCTGAAATTCGCTCTTAACGTGCTGATAGCCAAACCAGCACGCCGTCAAAAGCCCTACTAGGAACCAAAAACTGCGTGAAGTGTTCAAACGCTTGTAACGCTGCGTGTTTGAGTTGATTCTTAACCACATCTAAACCTATAAAAATTTTATGTAACTCACAAAGGAACCATAACAAAAAATACCGCACGTATAGCCCACTAACAGGAATTAAAAATTAAAATTTAAAAAAGAGTCGGGGGATCATAAGATTTTAGATTTTAGATTTTAGATTTTAGATTGACTCTACGCTTGTGGTGGGGCTTAAACAGGTGATTTTAGATTTGAGATTTTAGATTTCAGATGGATTCTATAGAGGTTCTGCGTAAGTCCTCGTCTTCAAGCAAGTATTCGTGTGTGGGCGAATTCGTTAGCAGATATGCAAAAAAGAGGGGCAAAACTTAGGCTTACCCCTCCTGCTGTTCATTTTTCTTGATTTTTAACGGGACTGGCCGGGTTCGAACCGGCGACCTAGCGCTTCAGATTTGTGTGAGTTTCCCCACTCTCTGGACTATACCTTCACCATATGCTTGCAGCTTTTAGGTGGTGACCGTCTAGTCTCTAAACCTTCCTGATTTCAATATAGGCGATTGTTTAATCGCCCTGAACTCAGGCTTGGCTTGGTATTGCCTTAGAGTCATAGGAACCCACGAACTCTTTAGGTTTCACCAAATTTGACCACATTCACTCCCAGAGTTTCCTCGCAGGGTGCCCGATTCTTCAGGAGGCGCTTGCTCTATCCATCTGAGCCACAGCCCCAGTTGCTAAACCGTTTTGATTATAGCAGTTAATGTCGATTTTGATTTTTTTATTATGGATGACTACCGATCGCCAGTTGCCAGTTTCGCAGCGATGCGGGCAAAGTTTTCTGCTGCGGTGAGTTTACCAGCACCGTAACAGGCGCGCTGCCTCCATGCGGTTACGGGGAGATGTCCGGGGGGAGCATCTTCGTTGAAGGAGAGCTCGCTGTAATATTTCCAATTTTCCTTGACTCGCCAGCCGACTCGATCGCAAAATTGAGTATAATTTGCCTCGGTACTTTCCCAAATCTGCTGCTGCACGCTCAACCCGAACCGCCCGCTGCTGTATTGTTGCCAAAGTTGGTCGATCGTGCGAAGGTCTGTAGGAGGGAAACTGTCAATATCGGCTGCACTCAGCCAGCCTTCGTCTTCCCTGACAGCGATTTGCAGCAAGATTTCCCAAGTGTGTTCGTCAGCTTTGCGCCATTTTCCGGTTTCTAATAGCTTTGTCAGTTGGCGGTAGTCCATCCCCACTTCGGAGATAGCCGGAGTTGAGTCAGGTATAGCGCCGATTTTGTCTTCGAGTCGCTGTAGAGTGCTGACAATCAATTCGGGGTTTAGTTGTTCGAGGCGGTACAGAACCCATTCTAACTGAGATTGAATGTATGTGCGGGCGATCGCACCTTGCTGCAATTCCCCCTGCAACTCATCAAATTTAGCTAACCAATTTTGTTGATTGCGGGCCATTTCCCACATTTGTTTTGCCCACTGCAATCTAACTTGTTCTTTTTTTAAATAAGTTTTGGAAGGCTTAGCACGTTGCGGGTAGGGAGTCAAATCCCACCCGCAAATCGAGCAAAACTCTGCTTTTTCTTCTATGTATTCAGCACCGCACACTGGACATTTAGACATATTGCCATACATTCGGTTGCCAAGTAATTATATGACATCGGGTAAATTAACCACTATTCGATTAGGTACGCACTTTGCAACCTACAATTACAGTTTATCTGCAGTAATGTGGGCATTCCGCACCCGAAAGTTAGAGTTATTGATACCGATTTAACAAGGCAAGCGAATAGTAAACAAACTGCCTTTGCCCAAATCCGATTTTACCTCGATCGTGCCGCGGTGAGCTTCGACTATTTGGCGGCAGAGGTGCAGTCCCAAACCTGTACCGGATCTCTTGTGAGTTCCCGGGCCAAACCTTTCAAATAACTTTGCTTTTTCGGTGGGGGAAATTCCAGCGCCGGTGTCTTGGATTTCAATAATTACCCATGCCAGCGGTTGGTTTTTGAAGCTCGTATAAGCAGGTGAATTGGCAGCTTTTAAGGTGATATCTATTGAGCCTTTGTCGGTGAATTTAATCGCATTTCCGATGAGATTGGTCAGCAAGCGGTGCAGCTCCAGACGATCGCCCGGATACTTCGCAATTGGTGCACTTTCTGCACTTTCTGTCAAGTCTAAATTTACCGACAAACCTTTAGCATCCGCTAGGGGAGCTAGTTCTTCAGCTACCTCAGTAATAAGCTGGCGCAAATCCACGGCAGCGAAACTTAGGGATTTGCGACCTGCTTCGTAGCGGTAGACTTCCAGCAACATATTTACCATCGCGATCAGGTTTTGGTTGCTGCGAACCATAGTCCCGAAAGCGTCGCGCATGGGAAGGGAAATTTCTCCCAAAGCTCCCTGCTGCATTAAAGTTAACATTCGATCGGCTGCTACGAGGGGCGTCCGCAAGTCGTGAGCGAGCCGGGAGACAAAATCTTCGCGCTGGAGGGCGATCGAATTGCGCTCGTCTACGCTGTGTTTTAGCCGTAGGAGCGATCGAACCCTCGCCAGCAGTTCATCCATTTCCACTGGTTTGCGGATGAAATCGTCGGCTCCCATGTCCAATCCCTGGACTACGCTCGCACTGTCGTGAGCCGTGATCAGCAAAATCGGGATAAAGGGCAATTCCTTATTTTGTCGGATTCGTTTAGTGACTTCGTAACCATCCATTCCCGGCATCATCACGTCTAGCAGTACCAAATCCGGGGCTGACTTGTCAATTTGGCTCAAGGCAGAAAAGCCGTTCTCGGCCGTACTAATTTCGTAACCTTCTTCTTCTAGGATTGTTTGAACCAACAAAACATTATCTGGTGCGTCGTCTACCACCAGAATCCGATCGGCTTTTGTGGCATTCGGAACAGATAAATAACTCATTTAATTGTTAGCCTGGAAATAAATACTAACTTTAATATGGCATCCGATTCATATTTTCACATTTTTACACTTGTTAACTCTGTCATAAGGAAGATCTCACAACTTTATCAAATCTTTTTACTTTTGAACACTCGGATGTAATATAATTTACTACTTGGTTGTCATCGTATGCACGCCGTCCCAATCATCAGGCGGGGGTACTTCCAAATATCTCAGGGATCGGTCGAGGTGAACTTCCACAGGTCGATCGCTGGGTCGCATTGCTAAAGCCGCTTCAAAACAACTAATAGCTTTCTGAAAATTTCTAGCAATATAAGCATCCCTACCCTGACCGTAAAGTTCCAAAAACCGAACGGTTTCCCCGTCGATGGGTTCAGAACTATTTTGCAGCAACTCGTAAATACCCACCGGCTGATTTTTGCCCTTAACCCTCACCTTGTCTAACTCTCGCACCCAAATTCCTTCGCGACACAAACTGTATGTAAATTCGCTTAAAATTATATCGCATCCGTACTCCTTTGTAAGCTGTTCCAATCGCGAACTCAAATTCACCGCATCCCCTATTACCGTGTAATCCATTCGCTTTTGAGAACCAATATTTCCCGAAACTACTTCTCCGGAACTAATCCCAATTCCGAAGCGAAACGGATCTGCACTAGGGCGAGAATCATTAAACTCTTTCAAACGCCGGCGCATATCTAAAGCCGACTGAACCGCCATCCAACCGTGACTTTCCGGGGGATTGAGCGGCAGGGGGGCGCCGAACACCGCCATTAAAGCATCGCCGATAAACTTGTCTAAAATGCCTTCGTAGTGGATAACGGCCTCCACCATCGTCTCAAAATATTCGTTTAGCAGGGATACCACATCGGACGCTCCCAGATTTTCGGTGAGTGTGGTGTAGCCGCGAATGTCGGAAAATAAAATAGTAACTTCTTTGCGTTCGCCTACCATCAGAGCGCCTTCGCCCAAGGCCATCACTTTATCTACGACTCCAGGAGTCAGGTAGCGGTACATGGTATTTTTCATCCGCTTTTCGCGACTGATATCTTCGAGCACGACTAAACCGCCGCGCACGCCACCTTCTGGATTGAGCAGCGGGTTGACAGTCAAATTCAAACTGCGTTCAATTACTTTAATTCGAGAGGCGGGGATCGGCAGCGGGCAATAAGGGTGATACAGGGCAGAATTTCGCAGGGCAAATAGAGATTGGGCATTAGCTAATTCTGCCAGCGCTACTTCCTCAGTCCACCCGCGGTTTTCGCCCCAAGCGTAATATAAAGTAGGCTCAGCGCGATCGGGCACAGCCAAAATATAACTTTCTTCTTCTTCTTTTTGTTGTTGGGAATTAAGTGTTTTTTCTACCAACAGTCCCACAGTTAAACTTTGTTCGGGAACGTAATGTCGGGCAGCATTTTTGAGGCTGTCTTCTAGTCGAAATTGCAAATTGTCGATCGGCACAACTTCCCAAACATAGCGATTCACCAGTTTATCTTCCCAAATCTGGGGATTGTGTTTGCTTTTAGCTTGATTTACCGGACAGCCCAACAATTCTAGGGCTGCTTCGTTGATAGTAACAACTCGCCCCTTCAAATCCGTGGAAATGACTGCATCAGAAAGACTTTGCAGCATATCTTTTTGATACTGCTTTTCCACCATCACGTTCTGAAACAGTTGAGAATTTTGCAGCGCCATTCCCGCTTGGGAATTAAACGCTCGCAAAAACTCTTCGTCGGAAGGGGTGAAAGTACCTTGGTTCTTATTAATTAGTTGAGTTACCCCGATCAGCTCACCTTTAGCGTTATGCACGGGCATGCACAAGACAGTCCGAGTGCGGTATCCCGTTTGCTGGTCTGTAGATGGGTCAAAGCGGGGATCGTCGTAAGCATCTGTAATATTTAGAGGTTGACCGGTCGAAGCCACGTAGCCCGCAATTCCCCTATTCGCAGGAATACGGATTTCCATCATCGTTGTACCGTCGGCCTTAGCGACTTTTGTCCAAAGTTCGTTGGTTTCCCGATTTAACAAAAATAGCGTGCTGCGATCGGCCTGCATCAAGTCGCGAGCTTGATCCATGACCGAGCGCAAAGTTGTTTCCAAGTCAAGACTTTGACCCAAAGTCGTTGTGGCTTTCAAAAGTGCGGCAACCCCTCGCTGGTTGCGCGCCACGACGTAGAAAGACTGACAGCTTTCTAGAATAATCCCGATCGAATCTGCAAAAGCCTGGAACTGCTGTTCGTCTTCCTCGCTAAAGGAGACATTGCCAGCTTTATTTAAGAGTCTGACCACTGCTACGGGTTCGTCTTGGCTCTTGCTGCTAAAAATCGGCATACAGAGCATGGTCTTGATTTGATAGCCCGGTGGTTCGTCTACTTCGGAATTAAAATACTCGTGCGATCGAGCTTCGGCGACATTGATCGATTTTCCGGTGGTTGCTACGTAGCCTAAAATGCCTGCATCCATCGGCAAGCGCACTTCTACATCCTCGCCCGTAAGTGGATCGAGTGTTTTGTGCCACAGTTGATTTTTGTTGGAGTCAACCAAAAAAATTGTTGTCCGGTCTGCTTGCAGAATTTGACCAATTTTGACAGTGAAGGCATCTAAAAGTTGCTCTAAGAGACTTTCGAGTGCTTCATTGTTAATCAGGTCCATCGCCCGGATAAACTGCTGAAATTCAGCCGTGATAAAGTCCAGCAGGCACACTAATTCAGGAACTGGCAGGCTCTTAACACGGGAGGTCAATGCCCCCATAAAATTGACTTGAGTCAGTGTAGCCAGAACGCTACCAGTATTGGAGAAGGTCATGATTAACTGCTTGCTCAGAAGGGTAAACTGACTGCAGGTTGAGCCGCGCTAGATTCGGCGGCAGTGCACACTCTTGAATTTGTTTGCAAGCGCGTCGGCACTCGCTTGCCGTTTTGATGAATCCTGAGTTCAAAAGTGGCGCACGCAACTTCAGTTTGCTTGTTATGTATGCTCGATCGATCTTTTTTACAACCTCGATGATACTGATGAGGGTTCGTCCATTCAAGCTGAACTTGAGTTCGCAAAACTGCAAGCCTGAAAATTAGGTGACAGGCTTTAGTTTGATCGAGAGTGCAGTGTGGATTTGACGCTCTGTGCTCGACTGCAGCGCGCGGTGTGACTGTTTTAGCGCACTAGGGGACCGTATCCGGTCAGGTAAAGGGCGCTATGAAAGCAGCGCGCAAGGTCTTCCTACAGAGCTTACTCATAGTTTAATGGTAAACGCAACAGCAGGATAGCGACGGTAATTTATGCAGCAAAAAAGTTCGATCGGTCTTTGAAAACATCCCTCCTCACTACCAACTGACGATCGAACAGCGAAGCTAAGCTGGCGGTGATGTTTAAAGGTGCTACAGATCCTGACATTTAGGCCGCTCTGGGCACAGACTGGGCAAACACCACTGATTGATAGTAGCGCTGGAGTTGTGCGGCGGCGGCGGCCCAACCCCAGCGTTCGGCTTCTCGGCGAGCGTTATGGCGCAGGGTTTCCCGTTCTTGGGGATTCGCAAACAGACGCTTGGTGGCGGCGAGTGCTCCTTCTTCGTCGGCGGGGTCAAATAAATATCCGTTAACGCCGTCGGTGACGATATCGGGAATTCCGCCGCTGCGCGCCGCCACTACAGGCGTCCCCGCAGCCATTGCTTCTAGGAGAACTAAGCCTAGGGTTTCAGTGCGGGAGGGAAAAATAAAGGCGTCGGCCGATGCGTAAGCTGTTGCGAGTTCTTGCCCCTTGAGGTAGCCGACAAAATTGGTGGGTGTACCGGCAAAATATTGTTCGAGAGTTTGCCGGTGCGGGCCGTCTCCCACTAAGGCGAGGCGGGCGTCGGGAATGGCTGCGAGGACTGGTTTGATGCGTTCGATTTCTTTTTCTGCACCGAGACGGCCGACATACAGCAGCAGGGGACTGTCTGGGTTATTTTCCGAAAGGCGCGATCGCATTTCTCCACTTGCCAATTCCGGGACAAACATTTCAGTATCTACACCCCGCTGCCACAAATCTACTCGCTCAATGCCGTGGGTTCTCAATTCCTCCACCATTGCTGTGGAAGTGCAGAGATTCAATTCTGCTTGGTTGTGCGCTCCTTTGAGCAGTTCCCACAATAAAGGTTCGAGGACTCCGAAACCGTAGTGGTGCAAGTATTTGGGCAAATGCGTGTGGTAAGAAGCCAAAATCGGAATATTGAACTTTTTGCCGTAATATATACCCCCCAATCCCAAAATTGCGGGATTGACAACGTGAATAATATCCGGTTTAAACTGCTCTAATTGGCGACCTACAGCCGGAGAAGGAAGTGCCATTTTCAGTTCCGGGTACATCGGCAAAGGCAAACCCTCCACACCGTAAACTCGGGCGCCTTTGTATTCTTTAATCCCGTAATCTGGAGAAAATATCAAAACTTGTTCGCCCGCGCGCTGCAAGTGATCTACAGTGTGAATCAGGCGCGTCACAATGCCGTCTATTTTTGGCAGAAATGTTTCAGTGAAAAGAGCAATTTTCATAAAAATAAGTTACTTAGGGAGCCGATAATCGTAGCCTGCGGGCAAGGTCATCGGTAACAGGATACACTGTCTCGCGGGGAGCTAAGTCATGGCGTGCGATCGGCTGCTTTTCTACACTTGTTCTTTCTGTTTCACTACCGCTAATTTGGAGCCAGAGGTTTTTGGGATAAGATGCAAATTCCCGGAATGCCAATTGATAAAATTCTCCCACCTAAAAGCCATCCCCAGTTTCGGCAAAGCAATTAATTCTGTGAATTTCCTGTGCTGTTCTGGCAATTTATAATATTGCTGTTTCAGTGGCATACCGGGCTTCGCTCACTCGCTCGGCGCTAATTTTGATAACTCGCCGTTACTGCAACCCATTCGGCTATTAAATAATAAGCACAAACTGCACTCGCTGACAATCGAGGCAGAACAACCAAAAGCCACAGAAAGAGAATTTGACTTTTTACCGCTTTATTCCCAAAAAACCCGCCCTAAAAACCTTATGCCATTTTTCAATTAAACGCAGAGGACGCAGAGAACACAGAGCAAAAGATCAAAAAGATAGATATGAAAAAATTAATCTACAAATAAATCTCTTCTGAACTTGCAAACATTTCTCCTCTCTTCCCTTCTTTTCTTTTACTTCGCGCCCTTCGCGCCTTCGCGGTTCGTTAAAAAATCTCTTACCCCCAGGTAGATACCAGAACTTACTTCCAAGAAACCTTCGGCAAAATCTGGTTTTTATCGACACGGTGCTGATATTTTGTAGCAAAATTCAGCAGAGAATCGAGCAGGGAATCTGAGAGATAGTGCGGTTGCAAACCGAGGTCTAGCAAATTGGTGTTTTTGGCATTGAAATAATGTTCTTCTTTCTCGACTCTGGGATTTTCGATGTTGTTGATTTCTACTTTTAATCCCATGGCCATGCCTGCTTTTTGCACCAAGGAGGCTAAGTCGCCGACGCTGAATTGTTCGGTGAATTGGTTGAAGACGCGGAATTGTCCGGCTTCGGCGGGGTTGGCGATCGCCAATTCCACGCACCGCACGGTATCCCGAATGTCTAAGAAGCTGCGGGTTTGTCCGCCAGTTCCGTAAACTGTCAGAGGATGACCGATCGCAGCTTGGATGCAAAATCTGTTCAATGCTGTCCCGAATACTCCGTCGTAGTCCAAACGGTTGATCAACAGTTCGTCCATGCCGGTTTCATCTGTGAGCACGCCGTAGACGACGCCCTGATTTAAGTCGGTGGCTCTTAAACCCCAGATTTTGCAAGCAAAATGGATGTTGTGGGAGTCGTGGACTTTTGACAGGTGGTAGAAACTGCCTGGTTGTTTGGGATAGGGTAGTGTATCCTTGCGGCCGTTGTGTTCGATCGTAATGTAGCCTTCTTCAATGTCAATATTCGGCGTGCCGTATTCGCCCATGGTCCCCAATTTCACTAGGTGACAGTCGGGGAAGTCTTCGCGGATGGCGTACAGCAGGTTGAGTGTCCCGACGACGTTATTGACTTGGGTGAGGACTGCGTGTTCGCGATCGATCATTGAGAAAGGTGCCGAACGCTGTTCGCCGAAATGGACGATCGCCTCTGGTGCAAATTTTCTCATGCTTTTGCTGAGAAAATCGTAGTTGGTGATGTCACCGACGAACAAGTCGATCGACTTGCCCGTTAAATCTTGCCATCGCTGGAGTCGTTGCTGAATCGGTGCGATGGGAGTGAGGGTGTCGCTGCACAGTTCCAGATCCCAGTGCCGCCGCACGAAGCTGTCGAGGATGCCAACTTCGTAACCTTTGTTAGAAAGGTAGAGTGCGGTTGCCCAACCGCAATAGCCATCGCCACCAATAACCAGGACTTTCATAAATCAACGGTGAATCTTGCTTGCCAATACTGCGTTAATGTACCAGGTATTGGTGCATTCTGAACCTTTAATCAAGCGTGTTCGCCCAGGAAGCAGTCTGTTTTTTTAGATTAAACGGGAATTTCGTCGGCAAAACTGGCCCGGCGGGTGAATTCAAAAGGGCCGGCCTGGGCTCCCCAGACGTGGGCGTCGGTTTCTGGGTCGCGTCCGCGATCGTGGCTAATAAATTTGTCTTGGTCAATCTCGAATTCGCTGTCTAGATAGGTTTTTTTGCCCTTTCTGACCACCATGCAGCCTTTTCCTGGTTCGACAAACCCTTTGAAGCTGTTGCCCGTCCACTGCGTAATAAAGGTGCAGCCGGGAAGTAGAGTCAGTTGTGCTGTTTTGATTTCTTGCAGCCGTTGCGGGTCGCGGGAAGCGCCGTAGAATTGTTCTTCGTTTTCTATGGCATAATTTTCGATGTCAATTCGATCGCCCACCGGGACTAATTTCAAAACTCGGACTCGGTACGGTACATTCAGTTCAATATCGTAGGCTTGTTCTAGGTACAAGCTGAGCCCATCCAAAACTTCGACCGGCAAAGGCCTCATGCAGACGCGGATGTGGGCGAAAAATGGCGGATTTTCAAAGGCTTGGGCTTGGTTGCTGAAATCGGCGGCCATCCAGCGGCCGAGGGTGACGATATCGGTGGAATGAGTCATTTCGATTTTAGATTTGGGATTTTAGATTTTAGATTGGGGTTCTGGTAAAAGTTATTTTAGGGGAAATAAGGCGCGATCGCGCGCTACATCCCGGACTTCTGCGAAGTCGAGGATCTGGGTATTCTGTTTTTTTAGGCGGGCTAACTTAAATTGCAGGGCGATCGGCTATAAATAGTTACAGAAAAGCATCGCAGAATTACCATGAAACTAGAACCTGTTGCATCTAGCATGATCCAATCTGCTGGTTATGACGAGAAAAGCTCCACCCTCGAAGTTGTTTTCAATAGTGGCAAAACCTATCGATATTTTGAAGTTCCCAAGACTGTCTACTTGGAACTGATGGAATCAGATTCCAAAGGTAGTTATATGCTATCTGACGTTATTGATTGTTTTCCTTACCAACAAGTAAAGAAACGGCGACGATAAGTACGGCATTAATCAACGTATCCCATTAGCGAGAGCGCCCTTTATTCCCAAAACTCGACTAAATCTTCAATCATGACATCAAAAGCAAGGGCGATCTTCTCAACAGCCGTCATATCGACCATACTCATCCCATCATGGCGTCTAGCGTACCCTTTAAGCGTTTTGTAATTAACCCTCTTGGCGATCGGCCACATCTTGCAGCCTCCAGCCTTTTCTTCTACCAACTCTCGAATTTTTAGTGGAACTCGCTTCATTGGTGCGCCCTCAATCTTCCAAAATCTCGACCAAATCTTCCATTGTCACGTCGAAGGCGCGGGCAATTTTGTAGACAGCAGAA
Source organism: Microcoleus sp. Pol12A5 (assembly GCF_036701435.1). Lineage (NCBI taxonomy): Bacteria > Bacillati > Cyanobacteriota > Cyanophyceae > Oscillatoriales > Microcoleaceae > Microcoleus > Microcoleus sp. Pol12A5. Next base: position 991 of record NZ_JAUBQU010000127.1, on the reverse strand, counting down.
AGATCGACTGTGTTTAAAGCATCACGCTGAACGTAGCTTCTGACAGTGTTGTAATTAACTCCGGATCGATCGGCAACTTGCTTTAGTGTCCAACCCTTTTGCTCAGCTAGTTCTCGAATCCGCAGTCTAACGTATCCCATGTTTTAACTTGACATTGATGCGTATGCAACATATGATATCTATGTACACTGAAAACGATCGCCCTCCTAGCCTCGAAAACTTAAGGGCGATCGCCTTTTCTATCACACCCCGCTTTCGGCGGGGAAGGATTACCCTATGATACCAACATCAAAGCCCAAATTAAACACTCATCCCTGGTGTATTGTGCGGCAATTGCCAAATATGCAGCGATTGGTGGTTGCTCGGTTCCACCGCCGGGGCGATGCGGAGGGATACATACAGATTTTACGGCGGTTGTTGCCGACGGCTAAACACGCGATCGTTTTTGATACGACTGGGGCCGAGAAATTGCCAGAAGTTCGATCGACTCAATTAGATTGAATGTTTTAATTAATCAGGAGCGATCGAGTTTTACAACAAGTGCGATCGCTCCTTCATCCTCAAGGCAAATAATTCGGGAATTGAGGGATTTTAGATTTTAGATTTTAGATTTTAGATTTTAGATTGTAAATTTTAGGTTGAAGCCTTAACCCAATTAGTTTGGCTCAAATATCAAATTAATCACTTCTAGCCTAAAGTTATATTACTCGAAGCATTTGCGCCGTCAATCCACAGATTAAATCAGAGATTTTTGGCGCAAATACTTTGTCGAACTGATACTTTTGCCAGAGATTAAATACTCTGGTTCAGACATCTAAATTAGCCAATTAGATGAGTTTGACAGCCCGCAGACCAAACATCAGCACTGTCGCCAAGCCGATCATGCCGCCAAAAATCCCAAAATAAGTTATTGCTCCGCTAAGAGTCATTGCAATTTCTCCAAAACAATCAATAAAAAGACCTATAAGAACTATAATCTAAAATCTAATAT
>NZ_JAUBQU010000126.1:0-16489 GCF_036701435.1 Microcoleus sp. Pol12A5 | reverse complement strand
CCAAGACAAAACCTTCAAAAAAACCTCTTCCAAACCTCTGCGATCGTACCCTTCTCCAAAAAATATCAGCGCCATTGGACTTAAGATCGCTCATTTGAGTCATTGTCAAGTACAATTTATACCAAATTAGATGAGCTTACCCTGCGGTTCCATCAAAGACGCAACTCACATTAGCACATTATCAAAAATTTGAGCGACAGCAGCAAGAATAGACATTACTGAGCTGAGTGTAGATGGTGGAAAAATAAGATTGATAACAGCAAAAGGAGAAAAATCCGAGTGGAAAGACTATAAAGCAATTGTATCAGAAGTAGGGATAGTAGCTAGTTTTGAACAAAATGAAACGCTCATTGATTGAGCAAACGAACAACCTTTAGCAAAACCTGTAACTTGTTTGGGAGATGGGCATGATGGAGTAGGGAATATATTCAAGGAAATCAGCAATAAACAAGACAGAAGAGAAATTTTATATGGGTATCATTTGAATGAAAATCTACAGAAAGTAGGGGGTTCAATGAGAAGACTAAAACAAGCCGAAAAATATTTGGGGCAAGGAGATATAGAAAGTGCAAAACCGTTATTGACAGAATTAAAGAAAGAAACAGCAGTGAATTTTTGCAGATTTTGAGAAAAGCATCAAGGAAGGATTGTCAATTATGAAGCACTTCAGAAAGATCAGGTCTGCTCAATTGGCTCTGGGGCAGTAGAATCAGGAATTAAGCAAATATCGAGACGGGTTAAAATATCTGGAGCAAGTTGGAAAAAAGAAAATGTGGGGCAAGTTTTGGCTCATCGATGTGCTTACTTAAATGGGTTAATTGGCAAGTCTGGAAAAGCTGCCTAGGTATTTGTATTTATTGCAAAAGTGACACGATCCCAGTTGTCACCCCCACCGGGTAGTTGATTTTTACTTTTGCTCTGTTTTACAATAAATCATTTCTCAGGGATTTGTGGCTCCTCCTGTTAACTCGCCCGATCGGGGGAGGGGAGAAATTGAACTTATTTAAAAGTCCCCTATCTCAACTATAACCTGACCTGTTTTTTTTTGCAAGTTTGAGGTGAGGAGAGTTTTGGTAGTAGGGACGGGAGCAGGTTTTTGAGGGGAGAAGTATCGCAGTTTTAACCGACCGTAACAGTAGTTACCATCACTTTTTTACCTGATTTTAGCTGGGATTTATCCAAACATTAAACTAACATTAAACTAGATTTCGGATTGGTAGAAGGTAAATATGCTTGACAACCTGGATTTAAACATTTCCCTAGATAAAGAAACCTACGATGCCAAGATAGAAATTTTAATGCAACAGTTGCGATCGCTCCAACTGGCCTGCAGAGAAAAAAAATTGCCCGCAATTATCGTCCTCGAAGGTTGGGCCGCCGCCGGCAAAGGCGCTTTAGTCAAACAAATTGTGGGGTATATGGACCCGCGGGGGTTTGCCGTCCACCCAATTTGGCCGCCGTCAGATGTAGAAATGGGCTATCCTTTCCTGTGGCGGTTTTGGCAGAAACTCCCCGCCCGTGGCAAAATTGGTTTTTTCTACCACAGTTGGTACACTCACATTTTAGAAGACCGATTGTTCGATCGAGTCTCCGACGCCCAAGTACCCACAGTCATCAGGCAAATCAACGCCTTCGAGCGGCAGATGGTAGATGACGGCGCGGCAATCGCCAAATTTTGGATTCACCTGAGCAAAAAAGAACTCAAGCACCGGCTCAAAAAACTAGAAGACGACACCTTACAAGCTTGGCGAGTGCGACCCGAAGATTGGAAACAAGCCAAAAAATACGAAGAATACACAACTTTGGCCGAAGAAATGGTAGCCCAAACCGGCACGGGTTCCGCACCTTGGACGCTAGTAGAAGGCAATTGTCAACGCTGGGCGAGAGTCAAAGTTTTAACGCAAATGGCAGCGACAATTACAGAAGCCCTAGACAGACTGCCGATGCAATCTGCACCCGTGAAATTGCCACATCAAGAAAGGTTGCAACCCACCGAACCCGACTTGCTGGCCCAAGTAGATTTAACTCAATCGCTGTCGCCCGACGAATACAAAGAGCAACTTCGCGAGGAACAAACCCGTTTTGGCAAACTGCAACAAAGCATCTACGAAGATGAAATTCCCGTGTTAGTGCTGTTTGAAGGTTGGGACGCCGCAGGTAAAGGAGGAGCAATCAAACGCTTGACCGACGTATTAGACCCCCGCAGTTACACTGTTAATGCCTTTGCGGCCCCGATAGACGAAGAAAAAGCGCACCACTACCTGTGGCGGTTCTGGCAGCGGCTGCCAACTGCCGGTAAAATCAGCATTTGCGATCGTAGTTGGTATGGTAGAGTGCTGGTCGAGCGAGTCGAAGGATTTGCCACTGAACCCGAATGGCGGCGAGCTTATCAGGAAATCAACGAATTTGAGGAGCAACTCACCAGTTTCGGTTGTGTCTTAGTTAAATTCTGGCTGCACATCAGTCCTGACGAACAGCTAAAGCGGTTTACAGAGCGGCAAAACAATCCATTTAAACAATACAAACTCACCGAGGAAGATTGGCGGAATCGGGAAAAGTGGAATTATTATGAAGTAGCGGTGAATCAAATGATTCAGCGCACCAGCACGCCGCTAGCTCCCTGGACGCTAATTGCGGCCAATAACAAGTATTATGCTCGTGTTAAAGTAATTCAAACGGTAACGCAGGCAATTCGGAATCAACTGAAGCGCCGATAAATTGGGATTGGTGAATCGGTAACAGGTAATGGGGAAAAAAGTAGGCAGAACAAAGCAGGCTTGAATTGTCAATTCCACCTGCGGCGTGCTCGATCCATTACCAATTACCAATCAACTATTACCAGTTATCAATTACCAATTAACTGTCAGCAATCTGTGACTGGAAGTAGCGGGTTTCACCCTGCAACCAATGGTTGATAGCTGACCGGAATCGAGCATTAGGATAAATGCGATCGGGCTGCGTTATTGGCGACCGTTAAAAACTCACCAATTCCCGTATTTCCTCCCGCAGTTAAATTCGCGCTCGTTTCCAAAACTTCTGTACTAATTTATGAAGACACAGAATATTGCAAGATGCCAGAACTGTTAGCTCGCATTCTATTTCTATTCCTCCTGTTCTCACTGATCAAATCGTGGTGGGATCAATCAGGGGGCAAAGACAATCCTTTATTAGATCGGCTGCGCGTTTTGCTGCTGATCAGCCTTTTGATTCTAGCTTTTTTTGCACCAGACACCCCGGTCGGAGCAGCGATTTTCGGGCTCATAGCCTTCTTCTTTAAGCCGCTGGGTTTTTCAATCACGCTGCTGGTGATTGCATCCGCGCTGATCACGAACGGGGGCATCCGCAACCCGGCGCCGAGAATGATCCTGGCAGCGCTGCTAGTTTTGATCCTTTCGAGTATGCCAGTTGTCGCTTACTGGTTCGCGGAGCAAGCAGAACGGGATGCCGCTGCGGCCGTGCGGACAGTTTGCTGCGACGAAACCGCAGCGGCGATCGTGCTGCTGGGCAAGGGAACCACTCAGCCTCACATCCCCAACCGAGTGGCGATTCAACTAACAGATACTGGCAATCGCCTGCCCTATGCTGCCGTTTTGTACAGAAAACAACTAGCACCCATGGTCATCGTTACCGCTGGCCCCAGACCAGAGTTGGAGGGTTATGTTGGCGAAGCTAAGGATATCGAGACTTTGCTGGCAAACAACATGGGCGTGCCGCGCAGCAGTATCGTTCTTGACGATAACGGCAGCAACATACGCACCAGCGCTGAAGAGGTGAGAAAGATACTCGACAGCCGTGGCGCTGCGCGTAAAGTAATCTTGGTAACATCTGCTATTCAGATGCGCCGTGCCAGCCTCGCTTTTGCGAATATGGGAATTCAGGTGATTCCTAGGGCTACCGACTTCTACACTTTTCAACCCACATCAGGAGGGAGATCCAGTAGACTCCGCTTAGACGCGGGAGATTTTTTGCCTAGTGCAGAAGCTTTGGTAACTACGACGCGAGTATTCGATGAATATTTCGGGTCTTTCTATTACTATTTGCGCGGCTGGCAGGCTCCCAGGGCCTAAAGTGGCAAGTTGCTGGTGTTTTTCTTAGGCAACAGCGACTGCTCCCCAGATTGGTTTAACATCTGATGAGAAGAAGACCTTTGTGGGGAGCTGTATTTTTTTCTCATTCCGGCGGGGTCGCCGACAATCAAGTTTGCCATGAATGCAAACAATACCCAAAAGATAATTGGCTCCCACTGGGATTTTGTGGGCTTTGCTTCAGGGGTTTTGACAGATTCAACGTTGACTTTGATATCTAGTTTACCTTCTATTTCTTTGCCTTTGAGAACCCCGTCGTTGCACACACCCTTAAAAATCATGGGAGCGGGTTTTGGTGCTTCTGCTTTCGCTTCTGTCATTTTTTTATCTTGGTTTTGGTAGATCCGGTTGGATAGTACATTCTTAAAGGTTCGGGGGTTTTCCGGACAGGATTTGGCGAACTCTGAAAGAATTAAGTTGAATATGTACCCCGCCCCTTACTGGGGCTTAGACATCAGAATCTGAAGGCATTTCAAGCTAGTGCTTGTTTGTTTTGTGTAGCAGCATTGCCTTGAAGCTGCTAATTATCTATCTGGATGAAGGAGAGGTTTTTATGCAAAGTACAGGTTTTTTATGAAAAATTTATTTTCTCCCGGCGCGCCGAAACGTCAATAGCTTGATGTTCGAGCTTGGTTTCTGTCGCCCAAGCAACCCGGTTTCTGGTCACAGAGAGCTGAAGTGACGCAATTCGGTTAATAAACCGGGTTTCTGGCTCAACATCGCGCCAGGAATGCCAATCTAAAATTTTAAATAATCTAAATAATCGATAGTGCAAATATCCACCAGCAAACTATCTTGCCTGCAACCCGAACAACTGGCAGCTTGGGCAAAAGAGGCAAAAAATCGCAGTAAATCCGGGCAAATTCCCGCGTACATACCTCTCCTTGCACAAGCAAATAGACAAGGCTTTGCCGTGCAAATTCGGGAAATTGACGGTAAAATTTTGAGCTGGGGTAGTATTTCTCAAACATTCCCGCTGATGAGTGTAGTCAAGCCCTTAGTGCTGCTTTATTTGCTGTGCCAATTGGGAGAAAAAACGGTTTTTGACTGGGTGGGCTGCGAGCCTTCGGAACTGCCTTTCAATTCCTTAACTCAACTCGAAATAGACCAAGGGAAGCCGAGAAATCCGATGATTAATAGCGGGGCGATCGCCCTAGCGTCTTTGATTCCCGGTCAAAATGCTGTGGCGCGATGTCAAAACTTGCGAAATTGGCTGAACCAACAGGCAAACAGTCAGTTATTTGTTGACGAGTTAATGCTCGATTCAGTGAATGCAATGCCGAATCAAAAAAATTGGGATCTCGCTTTAGCAATGGTAGAATCGGGTTATCTTCAAAACTCGGGAATTGCTTTAGAAACCTACAATCGCGTCTGCTGTTTGTCGGGAACTGTGGAGGATTTAGCTAAGCTGGGAATGGTTTTGGTAAATAGTGGCGATCGAGCAATGGGGGAAAACAGCCGTATTGTCAAAGCACTGATGGCAACTTGCGGTTTGTATGAAGCATCCGCCCGCTTTGCGCTGCGGGTGGGACTGCCGGCTAAGTCGGGAGTTAGCGGGGCAATGCTTTCGGTAATTCCGGGTCAAGGTGCGATCGGCTTTTACAGTCCGCCCTTGGATAAAGACGGAAATTCTATCGGTGGCTTATTTCTGTTAGAAAAAATAGCTAAAACTCTGCGACTGAGCGTATTTGATTAGATTAAGAATTACGCACGGTTGGTCAGGGTTTCAACTTCGATCGACCACCGGGATTTGTTGCGAGAATATTTCGTGAATGCTGGCATAAACTGCCAAAAACCCAGTTTCTTTGGTTTTGATACGTAAGTCCTGAACCAATGCCCCATGCCCAATAACTAATGCTTTTCACCCAAAATAGCATAAACCACAGTCTCTTCTTTTTTGCCGCGCAATTGAATCGAGCCTACTTTTTGGCCTTCGTAGCGATCGCGCACGTAAGCAAAAGTCCTCGCCGTCACCAATAAATTAAAAGGACTGTCAGAAACAATTTCCTTATTCATCGCCTCCAATCTAGCAGCAACATTGACAGCATCGCCGATCACAGAATAATTCAAACGCCGGGAACCGCCGACGCTGCCCGCAACTAACTGTCCGGTATGCAAACCAATACCAAACTTAATTAAAGGTTTGCGTTCACTTCTAAGCTGCTGGTTAAGTTGGTGCAGGCGTTCGTGCATCGCAATACAAGCCGCAACTGCATTCAAAGCATCTTGTTGAATTTGTCGATATTCGGTATGGCAAAAAGGTACCCCAAAAACTGCCATAATTGCATCACCGATGTATTTATCTACAACACCGCCGTGATCCATAATACAGTTAGTCATCGCTTCCAAATAATTGTTCAACCAGGTGAGTAAATCTCGCGGTCGCATTTTTTCTGAAATCGAAGTAAAACTACGAATATCCATAAACAGCACCGTTGCTGTAAGTTCTTGAGGTTCAAGTTCTCCCTGTTCAAATATCTCAGCTTTGCGTTCCCAAATAAGCTGAGCTGTCTCCGGAGCGACGTGCTTTTCAAATAACCTCATCAACTGCTGTTTTTCGTACTGTTCCCGCAGTTGCAAAGCAGTGCCAGCTAAAATGAGAGTGCCGATAGGTGCAGCAATCGGAACCCACCAAAAAAAGAAGCCAAATAGCAAAGCAGCAGCCGCAATCCAAACAACAGGCAAACCGAGAGCGATCGCAATTCTTTCTTGAACACCTCGCTTGTACAGAACCAAAGCGGTAAGAGGGCCAATACCCAATAATAACAAAATTTCTAGCAGTACCGGCAGCCGCTGCAGCAAGCGTTGATTGAGCAAATTGTCAACCAATGCTGCATATAAATAAACCCCAGCCGTAGTCTTGTTGAGAGGTGAAGATATGGGGTCTAAACCCGTAGCAACTATGCCAACTAAAACTAACTTATTGGTCAGAGCGTCTGCAGGAATTCTACGTTCTACCACATCAACAAAAGCATAGGTAGATAGATTTTCTGTTTTCCCCGGCCAGTTAATCCAAACTTTTTTTTCCTGCTTATTTTTTGACTGTGGAAGCAATACTGGATCTTCGGGGTTAACAGCATTGTACCTGTGAGTCATGGCTAAACCGAAATTAGGAATGCCGTTGAGAAAAATTTTTGACTCGCGGCTAATACCGTCGCTATCGGCTTCTTGGCTGATGTGGCCGACACCTGCGGCGGCTGCTTTTAAAGATGCTACGGGTTCTTCTTTGATGGTTCTAGGGAGTACAACTTTGCCGTTGGCGGCAATTGCCGCGGCTAAAATATCATCTTTAGGGCTTGGATCGAGGAAAAGAATGTCAAAACCAACGGCTGTGGGGGGAGATTTTTTGAGCGCTTCTAGCAGTTGGGCGTAGCGGTTGCGAGGCCAAGGAAATTGACCATATTCCTGCAAGGAATGCCGTTCGATCGCAATTACTACAATTCTCTGATCCCATCCCGGATTTGGAAAAAATCCCGATTCTCGAATTTGAAATAGTGTTTTGTATCCCAAATATTCAAGGGGTTTCCACATTCCAAATTGCAGCATGGCGACAGACATTATACCTACTACTGCTCCTGTCATCCAGGGAGGGTTTGTGGCTATATAGTGCCGCAGGCCGAGCAGTTGATTTTGTTTGAGATGATCCATCCATTTTTTGAACTTCATGCAATTAATTTTACGCAATCATTGACATTAGACTCCGATTTTCGATAAGAGTTATATCCATCCTCAATGAGTCGTAAATTTTTTACCCCATCTCAACCCTCCCCCGATCGAGGGGAGGGAGTAAGAAATTCACAAATGATGCGAGGATTACTATATATCAATTCCGGTTGCACTCCTAGGGATTGTTAATTTTTGACAGTTTACTCTTGACTCGGTATCTGAAAACTGAATGGTTGAGTCTTAACTGTTGACTCAATTTGATTATTTAGATGGAACCGGAACCCCTAGTATAGTCATGAAGTTTTACAATACCGTAATGGCGAAAGGTTAACGCCAAGTTTCTTTATTTTGACAAATCTGTTGGGCATCTAAATTATATTTGTAGGCGGGCGGGACACCTCACAATAATTGCATTAAACTTGACTTTAATATTTAGACGCGACTTGGCTGACGAAGTTTCATCGCGAAATGCTTCGCCCCTCTATGAAATAATCAACTCAAATAAGACTTACGATCTAACTTACTTCCTCAGAGACTGCCCGCGCACTTTACTCGCGACGATAAGTTTTTTATGGAACTGCGAGGCTATAATGCCGTTCTGTGATTGACGGGCCTCGGACTACGATTTTGAGACGGCGGCTTGGAGGTAAAATTCCTTGGATTTTGAAGTTGCCATTTCGATCGATCTTAATCGCTTCGTTGTTGACATAAATTATGTCGATCGGGTTAATTTGACCGCTGAGGTGATAGATATTGCCACTGAGTCTCCACAACCTGCGGACTTTGAGTTTAGCTAGGCGAGGGCTGGCTGAGGGCGCCACGGGCGAGGTTTGAGGGAAAATTGTGGTGGCGTTGCCACTGTTGACAACTACTTCCGAATCGATGTTGCCGGATACTACGACTGCACCTTCAATAGTTTCGACGGCGGTTTTGCCGCCACCAACGCTGACGCCAAATGATGTGCCGCGAACTCCGGCAACGCCTTCTGGGGTTTCAACCCTGACTGGGGCGGTTTTGGCAGAACTTTTTTGTTGGGCAATTTGACTGGATTTGCCGAGTCCGCTGAAGGTATTGAGGGCGACTATTTGGTTTGGGGGGATAATTGTTGAGGTGTTGGCTGCGGGAGTTGTCGCAGCAGTTTTGCCGATCGACAACCTGACTCGCCCCCTGCTGACAAAAATCACTGTGTCTTTTTTGCCACCTGCACTGCTTGACAAATTCGATATTCTGACTGCGGTTTTTTCGGCCACTTCCACGATGCCGGTGTGGTTGTCGATGCCTAAACGGGCTGTGGAATCGGGGCCGGTGATGATTTCGTCTCCAGGGGCGAGTAGCCGATCGCCCACAACCGCCGGCCGCCCTTTAAAGGTGACTGTACCGCGAATTTCTTCTATTTCAAGCGATCGTCCGGCCGCTGTTCCCTGGGCGTTTATCGTCTCTGCTGGGGATGAATTAGCCGCCACTGTTGCCGGATTTGTTGGAGATTTTGAGGCTGTTGGCAGTGCTGGCGGTCGATCGACGGAGATAATTTTAGTAGGGTTCGACGGCTGTTTGGGGGATGGATAGAGCGGACTGGCGATCGTCCCACGACCAAGCGCCAGACAGGCGAACACAGCTAACGACAAACTTAGGAGCGGAATTTGGGTCGAGCGGCCACAGGTAAAAATTTTATTCATAATTTCAATTTTGTCATATTGAAGTTTCTAGACTTCCTTTCCTGTATCAGACACCCTAAATCCGGCAATAGTTAGACTTTTTATGCCGTAACACAGCAGCAAAAATAAACTTTCTCAGCCTGAAATTTTAGCATTAAATCTTTTTTTTATTGTCAGATTGTAGTAAACTGTTACAACAAGACTGTTTACTACAATCTGACCTTCGGAAAATTTTGCAATCCAGACTCCAAGTGCTTTACAGCATTGATGTTAGCCAATATCAACGTTAGAAATAGAAGATTTATATATAGCAAACCTAAAATTAATTACTGCTTCTGAATGCCTTTTGGCTTCTGCCGGAAGGATGACTAATTGGAAATAAATCCTGTAGTTGTGGCAATTAATAAAAAGATTGTTTTTGCGAAGGGATAAAAAATAATTATCTCCGTGGTGCGCGAGGCTCTGGAAGTTGAGCTTGCCGCTGTGGAAGCTGATGAGGCAAACCCAGGCGAATCCGGGTAGACGATTGACCAACCGCGACTAGAATACCGTTTTTTAGGGAAAGTTGGTCGAAATTTCGATGGAAAATCATAGTGAGCGATCGCTTGCGGGTGTTGCTGTTCCGAAGTAGACGCCAAACTGTAAAATAAACGGTTGTATATAGGTTATATAGAGCAGGAGAACAATTTCAGTGGCAATAGAAGTAGGTCAGAGAGTGAAGGTGCGCCGTCTCAGAGATCGGATACCTGCCAATATAGTGGGCAAGATAAAGGAGAATCCAGTAGGCACTGTTGACGGATTCAAAATGGTTGACGGTAGCGGAGTAGGCGTGGTTGTCAAGTTTGATGGTTTTGCGACTTGGTTCTTTGAAGATGAGCTAGAACCCGTTTAAAAGATGTAGAAGGAAGAAGGAAGTTCGGCAACGGATTCGCTCGACGGATGTAACGGATGTAACGGATGTAACGGATGTAACGGATGTCAGTCCGATGGAAGAAGGAAGAGGAAAAATTTTCCCAATTCTTTCCCTCTCCCACTCTCCCACTCACCGACTCTCCTCTTCCTCCATTCTCCCTCTTCCCCCACTCTGGCTGAAGGTTGCGCTTAAATGTTAAAGAGTAAGCTTTGGCAGTGAGAACAGAAAATGGCTTTGATTTTGACATTTTTGGGCAAAGGCGGCACTGGCCGCAGTACGATCGCGATCGCAACAGCTAAAAAATATGCGGCTCAAGGCAAGCGAGTTCTGCTGCTCGGCCAAGATCCGGGACCGGGATTGGGAATCCTGCTGGCAACTCCTCTGACTTCCACTCCCCAAGAAATAGCCCCGAATTTGAAAGCAGTTCAGGTGCAAAGCGCGCCGCTGCTAGAACGCAGGTGGGACGAAGTTAAACAACTAGAAGCTCAATATGTCCGTACTCCTTTTTTCAAGCAGATTTACGGTCAAGAATTAGGAGTTTTACCGGGAATGGACAGCGCGCTGGCGTTGAACGAACTTCGGGAATACGAGGACAGCAAACAATACGATGTAATTGTTTATGACGGCACCGGCGGCATGGATACGCTGCGGATGCTGGGAATGCCGGAAATTTTGAGTTGGTATATCCGCAGGTTCCGCCAAGCTTTGGTAGATTCGGATTTGGGTAAAGCTTTGTCGCCTTTTATTCAGCCGGTTTTCAGTACCGTGTTGACGGTGGATTTGTCTGGGGATAATCCTTTTCAATCGACTAAGCAAGTCGATAATCTTTTGGATAAGGGTAAGGAAGCGCTGGCCGATCCGAACCGCACTGCGGCTTTTTTGGTGACGACTGGGGATGCAAGCGCGATCGCAACTGCCCGCTATCTGTGGGGAAGTTCTCAACAAATTGGCTTGACTGTGGGCGGTGTCATTGTCAATCAAGCATCGGTTACAGAAGCTATTACTGCCGATTTTGAGCCTTTGACGGCTGTTTCGGTTCCGTCGCACAGTGACAATAACTGGCAGCCGCTAATTGATGCTTTGCCAGATTTTTCTGAGGCGGCAAAAGCTCCTAAACCGATTAACATAAATATTGCACAGCGTCAAGTTAGTTTGTTTTTGCCTGGGTTTGACAAGAAAGAAATTAAATTGATTCAATCCGGGCCGGAAGTAACGATCGAAGCGGGCGATCAGCGGCGCAATATTTTGCTGCCTCCGGCGCTAACTGGGAAGTCTGTTACTGGTGCTAAGTTCCTGAACGGTTACTTGATTATTTCTTTTTAGGGTAAGGAAGAAGGCACGACACGGATTTTGACACGGATACACTGATGAATTCCCTGGTTCCCAGGCAGAGCCAGGGAACCGATGTCTAGAGGCTCTGCCTCGATTGCGGAGGAAAATTGGAGGCAGAGCCTCCGGATCTGCGTTACCAGGCAGAGCCTGGTAACAAGTGGAACTGAATAATCCGACAAATGGAAATCGATCGCAATAAACTTTAATGGCAACTCGTGCAAAAACCCGGTTTCTTGAAGAAACCGGGTTTCTTAAGACAATTACCTAGCTTTTACCGTTACCGTTTCCATTGCCGCCGGTTGTTAGCAAAACCCGCTTAGCTAAAGGTTCCGGCACTTCTTGCAATCGATCGAACTCCCAATTAAAAAATCCTACTCCCATTGTCTGCGATCGCAATTCTACGATCAAATTCTGCATTTCTGCGATCGGCAAATAAGCAGAAACTGCATCCCATCCCTTCCAGTCTTTTTTACCTTCGTAGCCGAGAATTTGGCCGCGGTGTCCGCTGACCAACTGCAACACCTTTGATGTACACTCGTTCGGAGCGCAAATTTCAACTTTGGCGATCGGCTCCAGCAGTGCCGGTTCGCACTTGGCCATTCCCTCCTGCATCGCCAAACGCGCTGCTTGCTTGAAAGCTTGTTCGGAACTGTCAACGGTATGATAGGAACCGTTCGTCAGCGTCACCGCTACGTCTACCACCGGGAAACCCAGCGGGCCGCGATCCAAATACTCGCGCACTCCCACTTCTACGCCGGGAATGTACTGTTTTGGGACGACGCCGCCGACTATTTTGTCGTTAAAGGTGAAACCTTCTCCGCGAGGCTGCGGTGTAATATCGAGGTACACGTCGCCAAACTGTCCGTGTCCGCCGCTTTGGTGTTTGTAGCGCCCGTGGATGGAAGATGCTGGTTTGCGGATGGTTTCTTTGTACGGCACTTGCGGTAAGTGAGTTACCATCGGCAAGTTATACTTGCGGCGCAACCTGTCTAAGGCTACTTTCAGGTGGATTTCGCCTTGACCCCAAAGTATAATTTCGTGAGTGTCGCCGTGCTGTTCCCAGACTAAAGATGGGTCTTCTTCTAGCAATTTAGCTAAAGCGGAACTCAGCTTAACTTCATCGTTGCGCTTTTCTGGGACGATCGCCAGTGCGTAGACAGGCGGGACGATTTCGGCTTTTGGCAATTCTTCCGATCGGTCTAGCGCCAGCGTATCGCCTGTTTTTACGCCTTCTAGCCTTCCCACAGCCACAATTTCCCCCGCGCTGACAGACTGCAAACTTTGCGTTTGCTGGCCGGTCAAGCGGTACAAACCGTTAACTCGAACGCCGTTCAAAATTGCTCCGTCTGCCAGCGTCCCCCGCCACATTCTCACTAACGATAGTTTACCTCCCTGCGGCGTGTAATAGGTTTTCAGGATTTGAGCCAGAACTTTGTTTTCACTTAGTATAATGCCTCGGCGATCGGCTGTAGTTTCCGGTGTCGGCGCTTCCCTCAGCAAAGCTTCCAGCAGAGGTCGCACGCCGAAATCTTGTTCTGCCATGCCGATGAATACTGGCACAATTAAATCTGCGCCTAATTCCATCTTTAAATCGCGGGTAATTTCTTCAGCGTCGGGATTGATTTCTTCGAGCAATTCTTCGAGTAAATGGTCGTCAAAATTCGCCAATTCTTCGAGCATTTGCTGCCGCGCTGCGCTTTCTTGTGCTTTGAGGTGTTCTGGAAGCGGGACGGGATCTGCGGCGGCGCCCGGATGGTAGTGGTAAGCTTGTTCGGTTACTAAGTCGATAAAACCGATGATTTGTTCGTTTTTGCCGATCGGATATTGGTGAGGTACGATCGGTCTAGTGGAAACGGATTTGAGCGCGTCGATCACGTCGGTGAAGTTGCTGCCGCAAGTGGTTTCGTCCGTGCAAGCCCGATCGATCTTGTTGATGAAAACTAGGTGGGGAATTTCCCAATCGTCGAGGAATTTAAACAGGGGTGCGAGGGTTAAAGTGCGATCGGCAACGGGTTCGCAAACAATTATCGCCGCATCCACACCAATCAGCGCATTGTAAGTTTCTTGGACAAATTCTACCGAGCCCGGACAGTCGAGAAATGTGAAGCGGACGCCTTCATATTCAGCGGTGGCGGCGTTTACTTCTACGCTCATTTGGCGATCGCGTGCTTCCGGCGAACTATCACCTATTGTGTTGCCATCTTTGACATTTCCTTTGCGAGTAATTGCCCCTGTCACCGATAGCAAACTTTCCAGCAGTGCGGTTTTACCGCTTAAATAAGGGCCAACAATTGCAACGTTCCGCGTGGCCCCAAGGACTTTTTCGTTCATATTGCCTCCAACAGAAAACTTGTTTTCCATTGCTCTTGGTGCAATCTGTTCTATACCATTTTCTAGACTTTTTCTAGGTTAATTTTTATTGCAGTTTCGAGCAATTTCAGATTTTGGTATGATTCTATACTTTTGACGCTAGCGTATTTTGAGTGACGCCAACACAAATTGTAGTTTTTCTTAATATTTTGAATTTTTACGCGCAGATTAATGCAGATTAACGCGGATAAGACTCTCGTTCCCAGGCTCTGCCTGAGAACGTATTTCTAGAGGCTCGGCCTCGATTTTAGCGGTTTTTAGTGTCTAATTTCTCAGCAGTCGCAAACCGCTTAAGGTTACTATTACTGTAGAGCTTTCGTGACCGATGACGCCGAAAGGCATGGTGATATTTCCGAAAAAATTAGCAGCCAATAACAGCACAATGCAACTGAGTGCAAAAACAATGTTTTGTTTGACAACATTTTGAGCGCGGCGGCCCAAACTAATTGCTTTACCTAGTTGCTCTAATTTATCTGCCATTAATACGATATCAGCAGTTTCTAAAGCAACATCGCTGCCGGAAATTCCCATCGCAATGCCGACGGAAGCTTGAGCGAGGGCGGGGGCGTCGTTGATGCCGTCTCCTACCATTGCTACAGTTTGATACTGGGTTTGCAGTTGTTTAATTGCCTGCACTTTGTCTTCTGGCAAAAGTTCGGCGTACACTTCATTGATGCCTAATTGACGGGCGATGTGTTGAGCTGTTTGCTCGTTGTCGCCGGTTAGCATAATTATATGTTCTACGCCTAATTTTTGCAAGCGTTTTACCGTTGCTGCTGCTTCGGGGCGCAGGGTATCTGCTACTGCAATGATTCCCAAAAGTTGCTCGCCCTTTGCCACCCAAACAACTGTTTTACCTTCGGCTTGCAACTGCTGGCTGATTTGAGTTAATTCGGAAGTTGCTTCGACAAAATTGGCTTTACCAATGGCAATGATTTGATTGTTGACTTGGCCGATAATTCCTTGACCGATTTTTGCTTGTA
Organism: Microcoleus sp. Pol12A5; assembly: GCF_036701435.1. Classification (NCBI taxonomy): domain Bacteria; kingdom Bacillati; phylum Cyanobacteriota; class Cyanophyceae; order Oscillatoriales; family Microcoleaceae; genus Microcoleus; species Microcoleus sp. Pol12A5. The sequence continues at coordinate 1,485 of NZ_JAUBQU010000126.1, read as the reverse complement.
CGTCGGTAGCGGTTGACAATTGTAACTGTTGTTGCTGGGCGGCGCTGACAATTGCGTGGGCGATCGCGTGTTCGGAATGAGCTTCTAGGGCTGCAGCCAATTGCAGAACTTCTGTTTCAGTATATCTGGCTGCTGGTACAATTTGGATAACTTCAGGTTTTCCTGTGGTGAGAGTTCCGGTTTTGTCAAAGGCGATCGCCCTGACTTTACCAATCATCTCTAATTGCGCGCCACTTTTAAACAAAATCCCCTGTCTCGCCCCATTAGCAATTCCCGAAAGCAGCGCCGGCATAATCGAAGCCATCAGCGCGCAGGGGGATGCGACTACTAGGAAAATCAGCGCCCGATAGATTGTCTCTTCCCAATTCCAGCCCAAAACAAAGGGCGGTAAAATTGCCAGCAGCAAGCCTAAACCGACAATTAATTTGGCATAACCGCGCTCAAATTTTTCCACAAACATTTGAGAAGGCGGCGCTGCTGTTTGCGCTTCTTGGACTAGCCGAATCACTCGCTGAATCAAGCTGCTTTCTGGAGTTTTATGAACTTCGAGTTTCAATGCGCCGGCACCGTTAATTGTACCTGCATAGACTTCATCGCCCCTGGTTTTTTCCACGGGCATCGACTCGCCGGTAATGGAGGCTTGATCGATCGCACTGTAGCCTTCAATAATTATCGCATCTGTGGGGATGATTTCTCCGGGCTTGACTAAAATGCGATCGCCAATTTCCAATTTGTCGATCGCAACGAACCGTTCCCCGCCGTACATTACCACCCTAGCAGTATCCGCAGTCAAACTCATCAAACTGCGGATGCTGCGTTCAGTCCGCTGCATAGCATAACCTTCAAGCGCGCCGCTAATTGCAAAGATTAAAATCAGCACCGCACCGTCAACAATTAAATGATATTCTTGCCGCCAGAGCCCCAAACCGGCCGCGCCCAAAGCAGCGACAATCATTAACAAATCTACATCTAATTCGCGTTCTTGAAAAAGCGTAGTTAAGCCTTCGCGGGTGCTGGAATAGCCACCGATAACATAAGCCGCGGGTAAGATTAACACGGCTACACCCAGCCAGCCGAATTGCAGGGCTAGCGAACCCAAGATTACTAGAATTCCGCACAGGGCGGCAGTCACAGCATCTGGATGTTCTTCGGCGAGGCGCCAGAGGCGAGAAATGGGGAGGGAATTGGGAGTCATGGGGGAAAATTTGATAGGGTAGATGACTCCTTTACCCTAAACCTTGACATTAGTGTCAATGTCAAGAATGAAACCAAAATAAATCCAGCATCAACTCGCCCCTCGTTGAGTCCCAGAGTCCGACAGGGAATGAATTCCCTGTCTCATAGCGCAAGTCCTCTGAAAGAGGACTCAAGAGAGTTGAGAATTGAATTTAATGTTTTAGTCGGTTGAAACTGAGATCTTGCACCATTCTCAATTAGCCATACGGCCAACCACTAACAGTGATGTCAAAACCCTGCTGACGAGCT
>NZ_JAUBQU010000269.1:0-1946 GCF_036701435.1 Microcoleus sp. Pol12A5 | reverse complement strand
TCAAATAAGCCTCTTGGCGTTCTGGATTCATTTTGGCAGAAGCTGTACAGTAAATAATTTATTATTACGTTTAACTCCGTCCTGTCAATCAGGCGATCGAATAAGCGATCCCCGTTTTTACTCTAGAAACTCCATTCAGTCAGCAATAGACAGAAGCTTAAAGAAAATCTTAAGTTTCTCCATGCTAGTTTAGTCGAGGTAAGCTGGCCCGATGCGCCCCCTAGAATGCAAGCTAAGCTGCGCCAATAATAACCCTAAGATTCAAGGGAATTAAGAATATACAAAATGAAAATAGGAATATTTTTAGGAAATCTAGGAAACCCCGCCATCTACTATCCCAAACTCGCCCCAATTACGGGCGGAGTCGCGGCGAGTATTTTTCTTTGCCAATTATTGCAATGGCAATCACAAAAGTCCAACTCCGACGAATGGGTAAAAACTAACAGCAGCGAAATTGAAAAAGCCACGGGTCTAAGTTACGAAGAACAAGAACTCGCGAGACGCCTGCTCAAAGTGCGATCGCTCCTGAAAGAAAAATTAACGACTCCCAACACAGACACCCTAGAACTCTGGGCGGATATTGACGCTTTCGAGGAAAAACTCAATAACTTTTGGACACCGAACCCGCCAGATACTATAACACCGATAAGTCGCGAAAACAACAATCACCCTGTAGCAATTTTCCGCGAAACATCACCCCCAAATCCTGTAGTTAAAACCGACAAATATTTCGGGCAACCCCGCCAGCAAATAGCCGTTGCTGTCACCCCGAATTACCGATTTAGCGGGCCTTGGAACTCCCAAGAAGAACTGCACAACTTTCAGCGAGCTTTAGAAGCATATGCTCAAGAGCGCAGCTTAGGATTTGGCAATCCTTCTGGATGGGCATTTAAAATTATTGACAGCATGACAAAAGGCTTAACCTCCACTTTTTGGGATGAATTTATCGCCGGAATTCCTTTAGGAGAAAGTCAGAAAGTTAAGCGGGATTGGGAAATCGAACCGGAAGTCCCTTATCCTGCTTTTGAAGAGGAGCGAATTCAGTATTACGTGCACAAAGGCGAACCGCTGGAAGCAGCAGTCTCTAAAGCCCGTGCTGATTTGAGAAACCCGGTTTTGGGCAAAGATTTGTGGGAGGGATTTCTGCGAAAGTGCGATCGGCTTGCCGATGATGCACTAAAAGCCAAAAACCAGGGCGTTGACACACCATATCTGCCCTCTTCCTTCAACGAAAAACCGCAAATCAGCAAGGATAGCGTAATGCGGAAGTTAGGCGCAATCGCAGCTCAATCGGTCTTAAATCAATCCACATCTGAAATAGTTCCTGAACCGCCAAACATCGAACTAAAAGAGCCACCAACCGCCGCCGAAATCCCCAGTATTTCCTCTTTGCAAAAAGCTTACCAAACTCCTCTCGGCCGAAGTATAGTTGAGAAACAAATCGCTGCCAACCCGGACTGGGGCTACGAAATAGTTGACGGTGAAATAGTCGAATCAATCCCTTTTTAATGAGGCTGATATGAAACGAATTAGCGATATCAATCCCCTGGGGGAAGAGCGACCAAATCCTTCTGAGGAAGAGAGAGAAAACCTGCGGGAGGAAAGGTTGCAGCGAGAAAGAGATCAAGCATATCAAATGTTAGTTGAACTCTGCAATTTAGGCGAATATGCCATGGCCGAGCAGTTGGCAAATCGACATTATTTTAATTGGGGTTATGAAATAGTTGATGGGATTGTGATGGAAAGGATAAATTAGGTTCGTAGTAAGGAATTTAGTCCTTAATTCCAAGATTGAAATAAATAAAGTCATTACTACAAACCTATATTTGAATTAGGGTTATGTTATAATTATAATTAAAACTTAAATAACTATAGCAAAACCATTTGATTTGTAAACAATGGATTCAATCATCACAAACGTTTCAGGTTGTTCTACATTCACGACT
>NZ_JAUBQU010000268.1:0-1962 GCF_036701435.1 Microcoleus sp. Pol12A5 | reverse complement strand
CGTCATGTCGCCCGTAGGCGGTGTGGGAATTAACTATGCTATTCAAGATGCTGTCGTCGCGGCTAATGTACTCAGCGACTCCCTGAAAAACGATCGCGTGCATCTGTGGGATTTGGCAGAAGTGCAGCGACAGCGGGAGTTGCCCACACGCATCATTCAAGCATTTCAGTCGTTTGTACAGGAGCGAATTATTAAAGGCGCATTAGATACAAATCGACCGTTTACACCGCCACTTTTGTTGCAGTTACCAATTTTGCGAAATATTCCAGCGCGATTAATTGGTTGTGGATTAACTAGGGTTCTGGTGCAAAATTAATGAGATACACTAATCCTAAATATAGATGTAGAATGACGCACGGGTGGTCAAAAACTGGGTTTTTTGACGAAAATCTTTCGCACTCACCCACATATTCGGTAAAAAACCCGGTTTCTTTGGCATAGATGAGTAATTCCTGACAAGATTGAATTTCAGTACAAACTTAATGAGACCAGAGTTATGCAAAGTATTAAAGTACGATCGCACGTCGGTTCGGACGGGATGTTGCATTTGCAAGTCCCCGTTGGGATTACAGATACAGATTTGGAAGTTATTGTAGTTTTCCAGCGCATAACACCAGCAACTGAGGGTAAAACCCCGGAAGATTTAGGCTGGTCGCCCGGTTTTTTTGAGACAGTAATAGGAAGCTGGGAGGGAGAACCGCTTGTTCGTCCTGAGCAGTTGGAATATGAAATCCGGGAAGAATTGCTGTGATTTATCTGTTAGACACTAATAGTTGTATCCGTTTGTTAAACGAAGACCGCAACTCAGCCTTATCTCGCCGACTAGCAATGATGCGATCGGGTGATGTAACATTATGCTCTGTAGTTAAAGCAGAAGTTTACTGGGGTGCTTTTAGAAGTTCGCGTAAAGATAGCAATCTAGCTAGACTAGAACGTTTTTTCAGTGAGTTTGTAAGCTTGCCTTTTGATGACCAGTCTGCCCTAATTTACGGTCAAATTCGCGCCGGGCTAGCTGCATCTGGGACACCTATGGGCCCTAATGACCTCTTGATTGCCTCTATTGCTCTTGCCAACAACCTAATTCTTGTAACTCACAATACCCGCGAGTTCAGCCGCGTTGAGGGTTTGCGTCTGGAAGATTGGGAGATAGAGGTCTGAGTTGAGCTATTGGAAAATGATGGAGTGATCGCACTGGAAAATATGCAATTGCGCTCGTCGTAGCTGTCAACTATAATTTTACAAAGCAATGACTGAATTGCTAGGTGCACGGGTCAATCGAATTTAGAGAACAACGATGATTGAAACACTTACTCCCGAACAAGAAGATTTAATGCTAGTTTATGCGGAAAAGTGGAAGAAAATAATGTACTCCACCGAGCCGCTCGATTGCGAAAGAGCGACAGAGGCAGTTAAAGAAGCTTACCGGGCAATTAACGAAAAAAAACCGGATATTATTTTTTGCCGTAGCCCCTATAAAGGTGCTAATCTTGTTATTGACGGCGACCAATCAATTAATCACCTATCCGAAAAATTAGGACTCAATCTTTGTCGGCTATTTACAAAGAAACTGAAAAATCATACTGTGGAATGCCTCATATTTAAACAAATTTCATATAGGTTATTTTGCCAAATTTACAGTCAAGTACGTAGTAATATTAGCTATGACTTATTTACCAAAAAATTAACCGAAATATTGGCTCCAGTCAATTCTTATTGAGGTGAGGAATATCACAGCTATATCCACCCTATAGCCATGGCAGGATATTGGACAATTTTTGACTTCTGTTTTTCCGGCTTAAAATGCAATCCTAATCATATCAACTGGCAACCCCTGCTGTTTTTTACAACGCAATGCGGCTGGATTTTTCCCTATGAAAAAGTTTGCATTGTGTGCGATCGCCCCCGCATCTTCTCTTTCGACTCCCAACACCGCCTCCACGCCGAAGGAGGGCCCGCAATTCA
>NZ_JAUBQU010000013.1:0-81327 GCF_036701435.1 Microcoleus sp. Pol12A5 | reverse complement strand
GACTCATTACCTAGCTATAACTGTTGCCTCGTTTACCTATCTTTACATACTTCAGTCTTTTCAGCCCGACCTACTTATTAGCTGTTCATCTACGGGAAAAAACAATATATTAAGCTGTGGGGGCGAGAGTCACCTCCGATCGACAATATCACTCATCGATCAGCGTAAATCCGTCCCCACCCGCTTATTGTTGTCGATCGCACCCACATGAGCTAAGTTTTTTTGTGTACGAACCGACACAATTCCTCGCGACAATAAAAACTTTTCAGGTCTTGTCGCTAACGGGGAATGAAATTTTGAGATTAATTAATCTCAAAATTCATTCACAGAAAAACCCGGTGTTGCAGCGACGGCATCTGGCGGCGGACTTGTTCTAATCTATCGGGATTAATTTCTGCGATCGCCACACCAGGTTCGTCACCGGCATCCGCCAAAACCACACCCCAAGGGTCTACAATCATCGCGTGACCGTGAGTTTGACGGCGACCGTAGTGGCGGCCTGTTTGTGCAGGGGCGATCGTATAACAAGTATTCTCGATCGCCCTAGCTTGCAACAACACCTTCCAGTGATCCTTGCCAGTGTAAGCCGTAAACGCCGCGGGCACAAACAAAATATCAGCCCCCTTGTATGACAAATGCCTGTACACTTCCGGGAACCGCACGTCATAGCACACCGAAAGTCCCAGCGTCCCCAAATCCGGCGACACATAAACAGGCGGCAAATCTTCACCAGCTTTCACAGTGTTCGATTCCCTGTAAGTAATGCCGTCTGGCACATTCACATCGAACAAATGTACTTTTCTGTACCTTGCCACTTCAGTACCGTTTTGGTCTACCAGCAAAGAGGTATTGTATACCTTCCCCCCCTCTGTCGGCACCGGAAATCCGCCGCCCAGAATCGTTACCTGGAACCGTTGGGCCATCGTTTTGAGGAATTTTTCGCTCAGGAGCCCGATCGCCTCTGCTGAAGCAATCTTTTCCTCCTCTTCTCCCATAAACGAGAAATTTTCTGGTAAGGAAACTAACTCGGCACCCCGACGTACTGCCAGGTCGATTAATTCCTCTGCCTGAACCAAATTTTTTTGCAGGTCAGGCAAGCTAGTCATTTGAATTGCTGCGGCGAGATAAGACTTCATCGATTCACAATATTAGTCATTAGTCATTAGTCATTAGTCAGTAATCATTAGTCATTGGTAACTAATTTGATAACTAAATAGTTGATATCCTTTGATTTTACCCAGTCATAAAGCTGTCTAGCACGAACTGCTATGGTTTGAGAGTTTTGATATTTGAGCTTTAAATTAACCTGTAACTCATAATTCAAAAATCAAAACTCTCAACTTTTACCTCCTAGGTTTTGCAACCTAATTGGCCTTAAATCTTAAGGCATTGGATGGAAAAGCAGGTCGGGGAAAAAGCGGTTAAATTCAATTAAAGCCGCAGCTTGAATAGATATCCAAAGGATAGCCAATACTGGTGCTGTCGAAAGAAACTTGACAAAGTATTGCATGAATTCTGCTCCTAAAAATTCGAGACAGTTGGTAATTGCCGATCGGTCTGTGGCTAATTGCTAATTTCCAGTTAATTAATTAACTGTTAGCTATTAGCTCTTCTCCATTTCCCAATTTTAGCGGGGGGAAACAGTAATTTCGTCGTCCTTCGCAAACATTTCACCGCTGGTGATTGATGTGAGAGCTGCCAGAGGCCATAAAACGCCGCTCAGCATACATTTGATTGCCAAAGGAACGTCGATAATAATCTCTTTTTCCTCTGGGGTTGCTGATTTTTTGGTAACTTGCAGATAAGAACGGCCCACCCAACCAATCCAACCTGCGATATACAAGAACAGTATGCTAGGAATCAAAAAGTCCCCTGCTTTGCTCAAGTTGCCGTCTACGATTAAGTGCGGGTATCCTTCAGGGCCGCACATAGCTTGGGAATAGCGATCGAATCTTGCTTTCGCAGATGCCGGGTCGCCATTGGTAGAACGTGCATTTTTAGCCAGTTCCTTGAATTCGGGAGAGTCCTTGCACGGCACTAAATTGTAAGCCGAAGCAACTGGAGCAAAACTGATCCAGACACTCAACACTAAAATTGCAGCAAACAATCGTCGCATGGAATTGTTTCCTTTTGTTACAAAACAATAAGTTTTTGTACAAGCATTTCAACTTGCCGATCTGGAATCCAGATTACCGTGTTTGTTGACAGTGTAAAGTATCCATCATTGATGCGGCAAATCCCAATAGAATGAGGGATTAGCGTTTTCATAGGTCAATGCTGAGCTAGCAATACCGCGAGGATATTCCTTCCTTGCATCAGATGATGACCTTACCTGTCGATCGGTCAAAAATCCCTTAACTATAACCTGAGTACAGGTAGAGGAGGGGACTTGCGCCGAATTAGTTAAGCTAGCAATAACTAACCTATCAAATAAAATTACCAGTTAATGGCAACCATTTTCGCAATCGAAACAAGTTGTGACGAAACAGCAGCAGCAATTGTTAAGAATCGTCAAGTTTGCAGCAATGTTGTAGCATCACAAATTAAAATCCACGAGCAGTTTGGCGGAGTAGTGCCGGAAGTGGCTTCGCGGAGTCACCTAGAAATGCTAAATCAGGTAATTGCCCAGTGTCTCGGTGAAGCAAACCTGAGTTGGTCAGAAATTGACGGCATTGCAGCGACTTGTGCCCCCGGTTTAGTAGGTGCATTGTTGGTCGGGCTGACAGCGGCAAAAAGCTTGGCAATAGTCCATCAAAAACCTTTTTTAGGCGTCCACCACCTCGAAGGGCACATCTACGCTTCTTACCTTACCGAACCAGACTTGCAGCCACCGTTTTTGTGTTTGTTAGTTTCCGGCGGACACACTAGCTTTATTTATGTCAAAGATTGCGGCGTTTATGAAACTGTAGGACACACGCGAGACGACGCCGCCGGCGAAGCTTTTGATAAAGTTGCGAGACTGTTGCAGCTAGGATATCCCGGCGGGCCGCTGATTGACAAATTAGCCGCCCTTGGCAATCCCCAAGCATACCCTCTACCAGAAGGCAGAATTTCCTTGCCTGGTGGCGGCTACCATCCTTACGACAGCAGTTTTAGCGGGTTGAAAACCGCAGTTTTGCAATTAGTACAGAAACTCAAGAAACAAAATAACAATGTGGGTGCTGAAGGCATCTTGCCTGCCTCTACAATTAATGATATTGCGGCTAGCTTTCAGGAAACAGTAGCCAAGGGTTTAACAAAAAGAGCGATCGACTGTGCCGTAAATTTCGGGCTTTCCACTATTGTAGTCGGTGGGGGAGTTGCAGCAAACAGCGGACTGCGAAAACACTTACAAGCAGCAGCAGCAAAACATAACTTGCGAGTATTATTTCCGCCATTAAAATATTGTACAGACAACGCAGCAATGATTGGCTGTGCCGCTGCAGAACACTTGCAGCGAGGACACACATCGCCCCTGACTTTGGGAGCAAATTCGCGGATGGCCCTCAGCGATATTATGGAACTGTACAAGAGTCATTAGTTATTAGTCATTAGTCATTAGTCATTAGTCAACAGTCAACAGTTAACCGTCAACCCAACGATGAAAATTCGCGACGCAGAAGAAAGCGATTTGCCAGCAATTGTCCAAATATATAACGCAGCAATACCGGGAAGAATGGCCACAGCAGATTTAAAGCCAGTCTCAGTCGAAAGCCGCCTCCCCTGGTACAGAGAACACTCGCCCAATTACTGGCCGATTTTGGTAATGGAATCAGAACAAAATATTGTTGGCTGGCTGAGTTTTCAGCTTTTCTACGGACGCGCCGCTTATCAGCATACAGCAGAAGTTAGCATCTACGTCGCACCCGATCGCCAACGCTGCGGCATCGGACAAAATTTATTGCAATCGGCAATTGTACGGTGTCCCGAATTGAAGCTTAAAACTCTCATAGGCATAATTTTTGCTCACAATCAGCCGAGTGTAAGATTGTTTGAGAAATTTGGCTTTCAGCGGTGGGGATATCTGCCACAAGTTGCCGAACTTGACGGCTTTGAAAAAGATGTCGTAATTCTGGGTTTGCGTTGTCCGTAGGAAGTGATATCAATTCCGGTGGCACCGGAATTGATGCGATGTTTGCTCAATCTGCTAAAATTTTAATTTCATCCAAAGATGCGATCGCCACATCAGCATTTTCCAAATGACTAACCTGGGCCTTTCCCCAACAAATCCCGATACAGCCAGCAGCGCCCGCATTTTTACCCATCTGAATATCGCCCGCTGAATCTCCCACCATCAAAGTTGCGGCGGGATTTACTCCGAGTTTCTCACAAGCTTGCAAAAACAATTTCGGATCTGGTTTATGAACCGTTGAATCAACTCCCATTTCTAACTGAATCCACTCGGCTAATGCGTGGTGTTTCACAAATTTTTGCACCGATTCTGTTGTAGCCGCCGAAAGAATTCCCAGTTTTAAACCCGCTTCCGAAAGATATTTCAGCACTTCCAAACTGCCGACAAATAAAGGAGAAACAGCACTATTTTTAAACATTTCGTCAGCTTCGTCAAAAGCGCGGCGCGCAATAGTTAAAGATTCCAGCCATCCCCTGCCGGTTTCGGCGATGTATCCCGCCGCCACAATCTCATTTTCCCTACGACTACCGACTGCTAGCAAGCCCGTGGGGTCAATGCTGCCGCCTTCGATGCCGAAAGCCATTTGTAAAGGCTCTCCAACGCCCGGAATTTGAGCGTCTGCGAGGCGCGATCGCTTAATTCCCAACAATCTCAAAAATTCTTGAGAATCCTCTAGAGTGCCGTCTTTATCAAAGATTACGGCTTGGATATTCGAGAAGGTAATGCCCCGACATTTAATAGTTACCAAGAATCTAAACTCCGTAATTTTTATATTTTTTTATATCTTCCCATATGGCGCTATTTTTGGCAATTTTTAATTGCCCGCCCTCGTTGTGTTCCTACAAAATCATGTCCAACATTAGACATCTCCAAGAATCATTGTGGGACAGGCATCTTGCCTGTTCAAAACAGGCTTTTCTGGAGCTAATTATTGTTGTGTTTATACAAAATTAGGACACAAAATTGTTGTGTTACTACAATCAATCCATTAAAATCGTCCTACTAAATTAGCCACCATTAATCCTAGTACAACCGGCTGGATCGGCTTAACCATATGCCTTTGAAAACCAGCTTCGATCGCCCTTTCGCGTTCTTTATCGCCCGCATAGGCAGTCAGCGCCGCGGCGGGGATTTCTCCTCCGGCTTCCGCAGCAAGAGCTCGCACTTCTCGAATTAAGAAATACCCATCTTCCTCTGGCATTCCGATATCGGAGATTAGCAAATCATATCTGCCCGGATTTTCAGTCAAAGCAGCGATCGCACTTCTGGCAGATTCAACTGCCAAAACCTCCGCCCCGTAGCCTTCAAGCACAAATTGCAAGAAGTCGCGGGTATCGATCTGATCGTCTACGGCTAAGATCTGCAAGCCTTCTAGAGAGGGGACGCGATCGCTAGAGGTGTTTAAAGGCTCTACCAAATCAGTTGAGTTTAAATCGATCGCCGATGTCAACTCTTGAGGCAGCGATCGCAACGGCAATCTCACAGTCATTGTAGTTCCTTGTCCCTCACCCGGACTTTCGGCTTGCACCGTTCCCCGGTGCAATTCAACCAGGTGACGCACGATCGACAAACCCAATCCCAGCCCTTGATTGGTCTTAGTGCTGCTGGCATCGCCTTGATGGAAACGATCGAAAATATACGGCAAAAATTGTGCCTCAATGCCTTTTCCCGTATCGCTGACTCGAAGTTGAGCATGATTCTCGATCGCCGATAGCATGATTTCCACTCGTCCCCCCGCCGGAGTGAACTTAATCGCATTAGACAGAAGATTCCACACAACTTGCTGCAAGCGATTGATATCCCCTAAAACACTCGTAGAAATCAACTCCGAAACAATTTGAATGTTTTTTGCTTCGGCGGATAATTGCACCCCGTCCAGCGCAGCTTGCACCACTAACCGCAGATCGATCAGACAAATGGACAGTTGAAGCTTGCCACTCGTAATCCGGGAAATATCGAGGATATCTTCGATTAACTGAGATTGTGCCCTCGCGCTGCGCTCGATCACCTCTAGAGCGTTAGTAAAGGCTACTCCCTCAAGCTTGCCAGAACGCAGAACTTGTAACCACCCCAGGATCGGAGTCAGGGGATTGCGGAGCTCGTGGGAGAGATTCGCGAGAAATTGATCTTTAGCACGGTTGGCTGTTTCTGCTTGTTGGCGGGCCAACTGTTCGTGCTCCAATAACTCCGCTCGTAGGGTGTCAAACTGCTTGCGATCGGTGATATCCTCGATCGACAACAGAATCATTAAAGCTTGGTCTTCTCGTTCAAGTTTACAAGCATTCAGCAGCATGGTTTTCTGCCCGCTCTGCTCAAACAAGTGATCCAACTCAAAGTTTTCAAGCTGAACATCACTCACCAGAATATCTTCCAGAATCCATCGCAATTGGGGGATATTCCACTGCCCGTTGCCTAGCTCAAACAGCGAAGATTTTGCTGTTTCTGACGGTGAAACCTGAAACATTTCATAGAACGAGCGATTTGCTTTATTCACTCGGAAATCAGCATCTAGGACGACTAAGGGCGTTCGCACAGTTTCCACAATGGTTTCAGAATAATTTCGGGCCTCCTCCAAGGTTCTGGCACTGCGTTTAAGAGCATCAATATCGAGCAAAACAATCACCACACCGTCAATCTGGTTTTCCGTTGTCCGGTAAGGACGAATGCGGAGGTTGTACCAATATCCCGATAAAGTTTGAACTTCTTGTTCTTTCGTCTGCAGAGTATCAATCACCTCCAAAATCATCTGTTCCAAGTCAGGAACGTTCAGAGTTGAGCGGATGTCGCTAAAAGGTCGTCCAACATCTGTGGGAATCACACTAAAAATTTGCTGTGCCGTTGGCGTAAAGCGTCGAATCTGTAAATCGTTTGTCAGCATTAAGATAGGGATATTGATACTGGAAAGCAAATTTATCAGATCGTTATTGACCAGGTTTTGTTCAATATTTCGGCTGCGAAGTTCCTCGTTAGTGGTAGTCAGTTCCTCGTTAGTAGCTTGAATCTCTTCTTTGGCAGTTTCTAACTCCTCGTTGGTGCTTTGCAACTCCTCGTTGCTCGATAGGATTTCTTCGTTGGCAATTTTGATGTCTTGGTTGAGATTTTCGTGTTCCTGGATCACTGCTTGCAGTTGCGCTTGCACCGCAGTTTTGTCTTGGTAAGCGCTTGCAAGTGCCTGCCTCAGCAGCTCAATTTCGCGCACTAAATCAGCTTGCTCGAAGCTTTCAGAAGGGAGGGCGGTGAGGTTAAGCACGGGGGGTGAAGCCTGTTCAAATAGCACCAAAAAGTAGCGTCCTTCGACGGCCTGTGGCTGAAACGGAATCACCTCAAAATTGACGGTACTCGATCGTCCGGCCGATTCAACAACCGATACCCCTTCTTTCCTAACGGTGACGTTCTGCGTTTGTGCCTGATAAATAGCGGTGCGAAGCTCAAGCAGCAAGCCTTCCCTGGCCATTGTCAGCAAGTTTAAGTCGGGCGTTCCGAATGCCAGTCTCAAGTAAGGATTGAGGTCTCCCCGCACTTGCAGGATGTTCATGAGCTCGTTGACAACCACACCTGCTAGGGGATAGCGATTCAAAATCAGTTGGTCTGTTTCTCGCTGTAAATCAAAGCTATTTGTCAAATTTTCCTTCACCCCCTGGCGTTCGCGTGCTTTAGCTACGGGATAGGAACTCGGCGTAAACGAAAAAGTCGGACGAGTCGCCGTCAAGTTTTTAGCATAAATTTTAGAGTTTTTATCCACTGAAGTAAACAAGTATGAGAATTTTCCGGTGCTTTCAGAAGTGCCTAACAAGAGAAAGCCATTTGGGTTAAGACTGTAATGAAAAATGGGCATCAATTTTTTTTGCAAAGACTCTCCCAAGTAGATGAGTACATTGCGACAGCTAACTAAATCGAGATTGGAAAAAGGCGGGTCGCTGCCTAAGTCTTGTCGGGCAAATACACAGAGTTCGCGGACTGCCTTGCTGATTCTATAGCTACCTTCTTCTTGGGCAATAAAGTAGCCAGTACGCCGTTCTGGTGAAACATCTACCATCTGGTTTTCTGAGTAGACGCCAGACCTCGCTTTGCCAATTGCCTGTTCGCTAATGTCTGTGGCAAAAATCTGGATCGGTGGCTGGATGACTCGATCGCTCAAAAACTCTAACAAGCAAATCGCGATCGAATAAACTTCTTCACCTGTGGAACATCCCGCCACCCAAATCCGAATCGGAGTTTCGGCCGATTTATTTTGGGTAATCCTGGGGAAAACCAGTTCTTTTAACTTTTCAAAGGCTTCGGGATCGCGGAAGAAATTGGTAACGTGGATCAGAATTTCTTCATACAGGGCTGTGACTTCAGCCGAATTGTGTCGAAGGTGTTGGGCGTAATCGTTCAAGCTTTCCAGCTTGTACAACACCATCCGCCGCTGAATGCGTCGAGCGATCGTGGTGGGTTTGTAGTGGCTAAAATCAACGCCTGTGCTCGATTTTAGCAGCGCAAAAATAGTTGCCAGGGCATCTCCCTGTTCGAGCGATTCCTCAACTTTTGTCATGGGAAGCGAGCCAGTGAGAAGGGGATTGTGACTGTAGTTTGCCAGTTCCTCCGCAATTTTTTCCGGTGGCAGAACGAAATCGACATTGCCTGTGGCAACAGCGGTATTCGGCATACTATCAAATTTTGCTGTGTCTTGACATTGAGCAAAAGTCATGCCTCCGGCTGCTTTGATTGCCTTGAGCCCGAGTGAACCGTCTCCGTCTCCCCCGGATAAAACTACGGCGATTGCTTTGTGCCCGCGATCGATCGCCAATGAGGTAAAAAACGCATCTCCCGGCAGATATTTGCCGTAAATCTTCTCGCGCGGTGATAGTTGCAGCACGCCTTTAGATAGCACCATCTTGGTATTGGGCGGAATAACGTAGACTTGATTGGGTTCTACAGCTACACCGTCTTTTACCTCATTCACAGGCATTTGCGTCGTTCTGGCGAGAATCTCGCTCAGCAAACTTTTGTGATTGGGATCTAAATGCTGAATCAGCACAAACGCCATACCCGTATCGATGGGTAAATGGCTCAGTAACCCCGTGAATGCTGCCAAACCTCCTGCTGAGGCAGCAATCCCAACAATAGGAAAGGGTGCATCGGTTTCGGCTAATTGTTCGCTGTCGATGGCGACTGGTGCGATCGATTCGGGTGTATTTTCTGGAGATTGTTGAGGAGAAGTCATGATGGGAAGTCCTCGACTTCAGTTATTTAGTAGAATAGATACCGCGCCAGCCTAATGCTGAGTAATTCGGGCTATTTTTATCAAAGCGTACTTAAGTGATGGGCATTATGAAGCTCCATTAAGGATGAGCTACACTGTGGGAGCCATGAGCTGAGCGCTATCGAACACTTCTATATGCTGTTGGGGCGATCGCAACAAGAGGCTGGCAATAACCAAGTAGTATATTTGCTTGCCTACTTAGCTTCTGTCAGCAACCAGTGTAGAAGAAAGTGCGATTACTGATTCGGTATTAATTCTAGCAGTATAAGCGATTTGTGCGCCTTGTATTCCTTTTAAATCTTCTACTCTTTTTTGAATTTCGGAGACTCCAGCAGCTTTTAATGCTGTTAAAAATGCTTCGTCGCTGTAAACATCTTCGGAAAACGAAACTTCGTCACTTTTAGAAAGATTTTGAATGCGGGCGGCTTTGTTGACTGTCGAGCCAAAATAGTCGATCGAATTATTAAGATTTACCAGCAAAGCCGTACCTCGGTGAATGCCAATCCTGACTTGAATCCACTCTTGTGCTTGGCGAGTGGAGTTATACTCTCTCAAACACGCTACAGCACCAGCGGCAGCCATAATTGCTTGTTCGTTGCTGATAAAGGAAGCCATGACGGCATCGCCGATGGTTTTAATGACTTTACCGTTAAATTTCTCGATCGACTCAAAGAAAATTTCAAAATGATCGCGCACAATATTGTAAGCTTTGGTATCTCCCAGTGTTTCGTACATTCTGGTAGAACCGGTAATATCAGTAAACATAATAGTAATCGCCCGAATCTTGACTCGCTCTCTTTCCGAGATTACTCGATCGCCGAACAAACGCTTATAATCCGGGTGATGAAGCAGTTGCATTCCTGACAGCCGCAGGGGCAGTTGTTCTAATGTCAATTCATCGGGCAATTCATCTGAATGCAAAATTAGCCCCGACAAATTGTGTTCGCTATTAGTTAATTCTATCTTGAGTTTTCCCGGACGCACGGCCAGGTCTTTTTTATCGAAATCTGGGCCGGCCAACTGCTGGAGTTTAATTTCTTGTATCTCTTCTGTTTTTTCGCCTTCAACCTTTAAAATCCCTTTAGCTAAAGTCAAGGGACAGCAGTAGCGGTATCGACCTTCTTCTAAGGTGACAGTCTCGGATTCGGTGCAGTATAAAGGCGTTACCAGTTGCAGTTTGCTCAGGAGTACGGGAGGGGGAGCGCAGACGGGCCGCAGTTGCGGGTCTTCGATTTCTTTGTTCAGGGAAAAAGTAACTTCGACGCGATCGAGCAAATCAATTTTAAACTCGCGCTCGCACATCGGGCAAAAAGACATTTCTGATGTGTCTGCCAAATCCTTAAATTCTTCTGTAATCATGTTGCAGTGGGGGCAGTGAATATCCCAGTGCAAGTCGAAGGCACCAGCTTTCACTCCGTGCAGAAATTCCGAAGTAATTCTTTTAATATTCTTGACTGTATCCCCTGCGACGTAGTAAGGGTTAATCCGCAATCTCTGCAAAATGTGGGAACCGATTAACCATTTTTCGATTTGGTCGATCGTTCCTTTGCTAGAATTAGGACGTTTTTTAAGCTGTTCTAATTTTTCTTTTAATAGTTCGATGTTCATTATCGGCTTGCCTCTGAGCGTTAGGGCAAGAAATTTATAAGGATTATGATGTGTGATTTGCTCGTCGGGTTTGTTCTTGCCTGAGAATTCTGATGAGTTTGCACTTGTGCGGATGTCCCTGATGTTTGTAAATCTTAACAAATTAGCAGCATAAAGGCTATGCCTATTTAGGCAGAGCGAGCTGCAACGTGTAATAATTCAAAGTGCGATCGCTGCATTGGTCTACAGAAATAAGTTAAATCTCGGTAATTAAGAATGGGGAATTGGCAATTGGGAATGGAAAATGCAGAATTGGGAATTGTCAACCACCCGGCAGCGACTAATGACTAATATCGATTCGCGCTGCGCCGGAATGATATCAAATCCGCGCTTCCGCAGTCTGGCGTGTCGAATCCCGATGCCAACAAATAATTCGCGCAATTTTCATTTTTTTGCCTCACAGTCAACAGTCAACAGTCAACAGTCACAGATCTATATAACTAAAAAAAAAAGAGGGAAAATTCCCTCTTTTAATTACACTAACTGTGAGGTTATTCTTCAGTCGCAGGAGGGATTTCTTCCTCTACATCTAATACTGCTTCGGGTGCTGCTTCGGGTGCTGCTTCCGGCAGATCCTCTTCCATTGCTGACGGTACGTCTTCGAGTTCGTCGGAGATATCATCAGCATCAATGGAGTCTACAGGAATGTCTATGCCTGCTTTAGCTTGCTTTTGAGCCAGCATTTTCTCCCGGAACTTAGCTGCCATTTCCTCAGCTTTTTCGTACACCAATTCGCGATTTTTGACCATCGCGCCCGGTTCCGGTTCCAACTGCTTGGTGGAGAGAGAAATCCGGCCCCTCTCGGCATCCAAGTCAATGATCATCACTTTCACTTCGTCGTTAACATTGAAGACGCTATGAGGCGTATCGATGTGATCGTGTGAAATTTCCGAGATGTGCAGCAAGCCGCTGACGCCGCCGATGTCGATAAAGGCACCGTAAGGCTTGATACCGCGTACTGTACCGATGACGACTTCCCCGACTTCGAGGCGGTTCATCTTGCGCTCAACTAAGGCGCGACGATGACTCAACACTAGGCGGTTGCGGTCTTCGTCTACCTCTAAGAATTTTAATGGTAATTCTTCGGCGACTAATTCTTCCTTCGGTTTGCGGGTACTTATATGAGAACCGGGAATAAAGCCTCGCAAGCCTTCTATTCTCACGAGTGCGCCGCCGCGGTTGGTGGCAAATACTTGCGATCGTACTGTGGCATCTTCTGCTTGCAGTTGTCGCACTCTTTCCCACGCCCGCATATACTCGATGCGCCGAATGGACAGGGTTAATTGTCCGTCTTCATTTTCATCGGTTAGAATGAAAAATTCTCTGGTTTCGTTTGATTGCAATACCTCTTCTGGGCTTTCGACTCGATTGATCGACATTTCCTGAATGGGAATGTACGCTGCTGTTTTAGCACCGATATCAATCAGAGCGCCCCTGGGTTCTATACTAAAAACTGTACCCGCTACTACATCGCCCGGGCTAAAGTGATAGTCATATTTATCAAGTAGGGCTGCAAAATCTTCGTGAGTAAAGCCGATGTCTTTGACTGTGGTTTTGAGATTGACCATGCGAATAGTTTCCTAGGATTTCTCTCCTTCATGTTTTTCGTTTGTGCCGGCAGATATTAGAGATTTTGGTCAAAAAGCGGTTAACTTTTTTCAAAATCTTTTACTAAAGTCAGTTTTTGCTAACTTTTGCCGGGTGCAACTGCACACCAGCGCTTGCCATTACTGTTACTCCATACTCTGTGTTAAAACGTTGAATCTTAACATTCCGAGTCAAGTAGACTATTATAACTTACACGCATACGGGTTTAAAATTAATTTAAGCGAGCTTAGCTGGGACTAGCGCAGGATGCTGGGCTTTCTCGATCGACTGCTTCCAAATCCGGCAAATCTGCGTCAAAATTTGTCCCAGTTGCTGCATCTTCAGCTTCGTTGAGGGGATTCTGAAGGTGATTTAGGGTATCTACAAAATCTCGGATGCCTCGAAATTGCCGATATACGGAGGCAAAACGGACATAAGCGACTTCGCTGAGCGGTCGCAGGTGCAACAACACAAGTTCCCCTATTTCTGAACTGGCGATTTCTCGGAGCGATCGACCTTGGAGTTGGGCCTCGATTTCTTCGGCTAGGGTTTCGAGATGCCCGGAAGACAAACCTGTTTTTTCGCAGGCCCGAATCAATCCCCTGACTAATTTTGACCGGTCAAAAGATTCGCGCTTGCCGTCGCGCTTGATCACCGTAATCGGTACAAATTCTATGCGTTCGTATGTTGTGAAGCGGTGCTGGCAGCTCAAACACTCACGCCGCCGACGGATGCTTTGACCTGATTCGGCTGAACGCGATTCTAAAACCCGGCTATTTGTGTGTTGGCAGGAGGAACAGCGCATGATTGCTGATTTTAACAGGCATTGCCAGCAAATTGCCATTCATCTAACCGCCTGGGGTCTGATGAATGGCTGGACTAGAAAAATCACTTAGCACACAGCGGTGAAATAGTCCCGCACCAAATTAGATCACTATGATGCGGGCTAACCGCAGTCCGGTTCAAGATATTTTGGACTTGCTGGAGGCGTATAGCTAATTATTTGCCAATTCGGGGAGGTTCCCGAAAGGCGATCGCAAAAAATAGTACGCCTATGGCTAAAGCCAGAATCAAAATGTAAGCAACGCTTTCCATGTTAAATTTTCCCTATCTTCCCTTGCCGTATTATTTTATCTTAATTGCTGGTTTTATTATTAACTAAAAAAACCCGGTTTCTTCAAGAAACCGGGTTTTTGTGTAGCGGGGAAGTTTCCCCTCTAGCCAGAGGCTAGCGAAATTTAGAGAGGTTCTTCTCTTCTGGTGGTTACGTCGCCCAGTTTTTGGAACAAGCCCCACTCGACTTGTTCTTCCATGTCAGCCTCAACCCCAGCAAACACGTCGCGGAAGATTGTCCGAGAACCGTGCCAGATATGGCCGAAGAAGAACAGCAAAGCAAAGCAAACGTGTCCGAAGGTGAACCAACCGCGAGTCGAAGTGCGGAAAACGCCGTCAGAATTCAAGGTTTCGCGATCGAATTCAAACACTTCACCTTTTTGAGCAGCGCGAGCAAACTGCTTAACATCTAGAGGATTATTAAAGGTTTGACCGTTAAGTTCGCCGCCGTAGAAGCTGACGGTAACTCCGCTTTGTTCAAAGCTGTATTTTGATTCAGCACGGCGGAAGGGGATATCAGCGCGAACGACCCCATCTTTGTCCGTCAAAATCACTGGGAAAGTTTCAAAGAAGTTGGGAAGGCGGCGAACCGACAATACCCGACCTTCGCTGTCAGTAAATACTGGATGGCCCAGCCAAGATTTAGCAATACCGTCGCCATTGACCATCGCGCCGGCCCGGAACAAACCGCCTTTAGCAGGAGAGTTGCCCACGTAGTCGTAGAAAGCCAATTTTTCGGGAATTTGTTCGTAAGCTTCTTGGAAGCTAGCGCCACCGGCCAAGCTAGCTTGAGCTCTGCGATCGATTTCTTGTTGGAAATAGCCGCTGTCCCACTGATAGCGAGTCGGGCCAAAAAGTTCGATCGGAGTAGCAGCAGAACCGTACCACATCGTACCTGCAACCACAAAGGCTGCGAAGAATACGGCAGCGATACTGCTAGAAAGTACAGTTTCGATATTCCCCATCCGCAGGGCTTTGTAAAGACGTTCCGGCGGCCGCACTGTCAAGTGGAACAAACCGGCAATTACGCCGACTACGCCCGCTGCAATGTGGTGAGCTACGATGCCGCCCGGATTGAACGGATCGAAGCCTTCAGGACCCCAAGCAGGCGCCACTGGCTGGACGTGACCGGTCAGGCCGTAGGGGTCGGACACCCACATTCCCGGCCCAAAAAGTCCCGAAAGGTGAAATGCGCCGAAGCCGAAGCAAAGCAAGCCGGAGAGGAACAGGTGAATGCCAAACATTTTTGGCAAGTCGAGGGCTGGTTCACCGGTGCGAGGGTCTCTGAAAAGTTCTAAGTCCCAAAATACCCAGTGCCAAACTGCTGCTAAGAACAGCAGGCCCGAGAGGACGATGTGAGCGACGGCGACGCCTTCAAAGGACCAGAAGCCCGGATCGACGTTACCTTCGCCGGTGATGCTCCAACCGCCCCAAGAGCCCGTAACTCCCAAGCGAGTCATGAAGGGCAACACGAACATCCCTTGACGCCACATTGGATTCAGAACTGGGTCTGTGGGATCAAAAACTGCTAGTTCATAAAGGGCCATTGAGCCGGCCCAACCTGCCACGAGGGCAGTGTGCATTAAGTGTACAGAAATCAATCGGCCTGGGTCATTTAAGACGACTGTGTGTACGCGATACCAGGGTAGTCCCATTGACTGCGGTTCTCCAAGGTGTAAGTGATGATGTCTATTTTTACGGAAAAATCAGATTCTGAATCCCCAGCAGTTACCTGCAGGGTTTAAACTCTGCCTTTTGCCGACTGCCATCTACCTTCAAAGGTGGAGGCATAAAAATGAAAGTTATTTAAAGAAGTGTATCGAGTGTTAGAACCGATTGCAATATGTTGAGCATTACATTAGTTGCGGGTTGCCCATTTCGCAGCGGGCGGCGATCGTCCCGAGGCGTTCGAGGACTTGCTCGGCATCGATCAGTCTGGTGAGGGTGACGTTGCCGATATTTTTGGCGGGATCGGCAGGATCGGGACGGACTGCTGGTTGGACTTCTACCATGAGTACGGCGTCTTCTACGCGGTAGAGCCACATTTTTTCGTTGCGATCGGAAAGACAGAGGTTGAGCTGTTGGATGTCCGGCGGCCTCCTCCAGGCGGCGTGACTCCACTCGCCACCTACCCCCCAGACGCGCCCAACTTTCCAGCCGTCGGATAAGAAGAAGTATTTCACTTGTGTACGCTTGTTGAGATTTTTTTGTCTAACATAGCGCAAAACAGCAATAGTACGGAATTATTGAACTGCGAAGGCGCGAAGGGTACATATAAATATTGTTATTCGATCGACTATTGCCTATAATATGCTATGTAAGGCATAATTTACTCAAATTAAGATAGCAGATAGTAGATTTACCGGTTATTTGAATAAATTAATGGAGCTAGAAACAGATGACAATTAGCCTGAAGACTATTATGGAGAATTTGCCTCCCGAACAACGAGCAATAGTCGAAAAGCGATCGGTTGAATTAATGGCTGAAGAAATGACATTGCAAGACTTACGAAAAGCAAGGAAATTTACTCAGATTCGCATGGCAGAATTATTAAATATGCGTCAAGAAAATGTCTCGCGACTCGAACGCCGTGCGGATTTGTTGGTATCTACTTTGCAAAGTTATATCGCGGCAATGGGTGGGGAGTTGTCATTTGTCGTAGAATTCAAAGAT
Organism: Microcoleus sp. Pol12A5; assembly: GCF_036701435.1. Taxonomy (NCBI): domain Bacteria; kingdom Bacillati; phylum Cyanobacteriota; class Cyanophyceae; order Oscillatoriales; family Microcoleaceae; genus Microcoleus; species Microcoleus sp. Pol12A5. The sequence continues at coordinate 64,950 of NZ_JAUBQU010000013.1, read as the reverse complement.
CGGCCACCCGTAAAAATTACTGGATTAACATCGATGTTTGAAGAAAACAGCTACACTAATGGAGAGGAAGAGTTTTAATTAAGGAAACTAAAACCTAATTTGGCCAGATGTCTCTTATTCAATCTAAAATCTAAAATCTAAAATCTAAAATCTAAAATCTAAAATCGAATGACCGCACAAACACCAGTAGAATTCCAAGACAGTTTCGACATCATCGTAGTAGGTGGCGGACACTCCGGCTGCGAAGCCGCCCTCGCCACTTCTCGCCTCGGCTGTCGCACCCTTCTCCTCACCCTCAACCTCGACAAAATTGCGTGGCAACCTTGCAATCCGGCTGTGGGAGGCCCGGCTAAAACCCAACTTACTAACGAAGTTGATGCGTTAGGCGGGGAAATTGGCAAAATGGCCGATCGCACCTACTTACAAAAGCGCGTCCTCAACGCTTCTAGAGGCCCCGCAGTGTGGGCCCTGCGAGCACAAACCGACAAGCGGAAATACGCCGCTGTGATGAATAATATTGTCGAAAATCAACCGAATTTGACCATCCGCGAAGCGATGGTAACAGACTTAGTTTTGGGCAAAAACGAAGAAGTTATCGGAGTAGAAACATACTTCGGCGTCGCCTTTGAATGCAAAGCAGTAATTCTGACCACAGGCACTTTTTTAGGTGGCACAATTTGGGTGGGCAATAAGTCGATGCCCGCCGGACGTGCGGGAGAATTTGCCGCTGTTGGCTTGACGGAAACTCTCAATCGTTTGGGCTTTGAAACTGGCAGGTTAAAAACAGGAACTCCGGCAAGAGTTGACAAGCGTACTCTCGATTATACCAACCTGGAACCGCAGCCGGGAGATGCAGAGGTTCGCTGGTTTAGTTTCGATCCAGAAGTTTGGATCGAACGGGAACAAATGCCTTGTTATTTAACTCGAACTACGCCAGCTACTCATCAGTTAATTAGAGACAATTTGCACCTTTCTCCAGTCTACGGCGGCTGGGTTGATGCGAAGGGGCCGCGCTACTGTCCGAGTATTGAAGATAAGATTGTGCGGTTTGCGGATAAGGAAAGTCACCAGATTTTTATTGAACCGGAAGGTAGAGATATTCCTGAACTTTATATCCAAGGATTTTCTACTGGTTTACCGGAAAATTTGCAATTGCAAATGCTGCGGACTCTTCCGGGTTTGGAAAAGTGCGAGATGATGCGCCCTGCTTATGCTGTGGAGTATGATTATTTGCCGGCAACTCAGTGCTTTCCAACGCTGATGACTAAGAAGATCGAAGGGCTGTTTTGCGCGGGTCAGGTGAACGGTACAACCGGATATGAGGAGGCGGCGGCACAGGGGATTGTGGCGGGTATTAATGCAGCCCGGTTTGCGAAAAATCAGGAGATGATTGTGTTTCCTCGCGAGCAAAGTTATATCGGGACTTTGATCGATGATTTGTGTACGAAGGATTTGCGGGAACCTTACCGGATGTTGACTTCGCGATCGGAATATCGGCTATTATTGCGATCGGACAATGCTGACCAACGCTTGACGCCACTGGGACGGGAAATTGGTTTGATTGACGATCGGCGCTGGGAGTTGTTCGATCGCAAACAAGCTAATATTGTGGCAGAGAAGGAACGCTTGTACTCGACGCGGGTGAAAGAGCACGAGGAAGTAGGCAAGGCAATTTTTGCTGACACTCAACAAGCGATTAAAGGTTCAATTACTCTGGCTGATTTGTTGCGTCGTCCTGGTTTTCATTATGTGGATTTGGAACGCTACAATTTAGGCAATTCTAGTCTGAAGTTGGCTGAGAAAGATGGTGCAGAAATTGACATCAAATATTCTGGCTACCTGCAAAGACAGCAAAATCAAATCGATGACATTGCCAAACATGAACGCCGACAATTGCCTGCAGATTTGGATTACATGGCAATTACAACTCTCTCCAAAGAATCGCGGGAAAAGTTGGCTAAGGTGAAACCGCTGACGATTGGCCAAGCTGCCAGAATTGGTGGGGTAAATCCGGCTGATGTTAATGCTTTGTTGATTTTTCTGGAAGTGCGAAACCGTCAGCAGCCAGCGGGTGTAGGTAAATAACGTAAACTAGAGGTGTCTCAAGACTCCCTTCAATTTTAGGAAATCGCAGTATGAAAAAGTGTGACTATTGTGGAACCACTATTTTGTTCGGCGGATTTCATATTGATGGATATAGATTCTGGGCTTGGCTGATTCACGGTATGAATCAACTTTTATCGGAAGTTACAAAACTCACCCGACTGGGCTTATAAAAATTCCGAAATCTTGAATTTATACCTGTATTCAGCAACGCCACAAAAAAGGAAAACTGGCAGAATGTCAACTCTAATTGATGAAATTCTGCCAGTATATTGTAGATATTTATAAATCCTCGAACCAAGCCTGAATTTCGCAAATATTCCGCATAAGAATTAGCATTCATCTGTGGTTCAAACGTCCCCGCAATCCCCACCAGTGTTGCCACCCTCAAAGCCTTAGAAGAGCAGCTAGATGCCTTGCTGTATGCTTATATACGCGCTCACTGGTGGTATTAGGGAATAGAGCGGAATTTGGTATTGGGCGATCATTTCACAGCCGGCTACATAATCATTCCCCAACTTCCATAAAGAGTTCGAGAGAGAGGGGGAGACAGCGAGAGGGAGAGGGGGAGAGGGGGAGAATTGGGAAACAAAGTTAAATTCATCCCTGTATCCGTGTCCGAATCCGTGTCATGCCCTTGTTCCCTCTTCCTTCTTCCTTCCTTTAATGTGCCCAGAGAATCACGCCAGCTTCATAAGGACTGCTGAGATTATCGTGCTTCGGCAAAACCCGCAACGACAAACCTTGCAAACCACTAGAAGTATAAGTAATGTCAGCCGTATAAAGGCTAGCATTGTTAGCATCTTCTCCCAAATACTCCATCACCACCGGCACGCCGCCGACAATATCTCCGTTAGCATCAACCGAACCTTGATAAAGTTCGACTTGCACGTCCGCAGGCGTCAATCCCATCAGATTAATCCGAGATTTAACAGAGATCGACTCATTGACCTTAACTTCTTTATCCTGGGAAATATCAACAGCCTCAATCTTAATATCCTTCCACTTCGCGAGAACGTGCTTCTTCCAGTGAGACAATTCCTTGGCGGGAGCGCAATTATCCGAAGTCATCGTGAAGAATCGATCGCTCACCGGGAAATAAGCCCGCCGCGCGTAATCCTTCACCATCCGAGCAGTATTGAAGAAAGGACAGTTCAAGCGAATAGAATCCTTCATTTTCGCCGTCCAACCGCGGGGAATTCCATCAGCATCCCGGTTGTAAAATAGGGGTACAACTTCCTTTTCCATCAAGTCGTACAAAGCATTCGCCTCGACTTCATCCTGATACTTAGTATCTTCGTAAAATTCCCCATGTCCGATCGGCCAACCGGTACGAACATAATCAGCCTCATCCCACCATCCGTCAAGAATGCTCAGATTCGGCAAACCATTCATCGAAGCTTTCATCCCGGAAGTACCCGAAGCCTCACGCGGGCGGCGCGGCGTATTCAGCCACACATCGCAGCCAGACACCATCATCCGAGCGACGTTAATGTCGTAGTTCGGTAAAAACACCATCGAGCTCATCGTCTCGTGCTCGCGGATGAAGTGAACGATATCTCGAATCAATTCCTTACCCGGAATATCCATCGGGTGAGCCTTCCCAGCAATCACAAACTGCACGGGGCGATTTTGATCCCGCATGATCCGCATAATTCGATCGACATCGCGCAAAAATAGCGTCGCCCGCTTGTAAGTAGCGAAGCGGCGCGCAAACCCGATCGTCAGCACCTTCGGATTGAGTGCCTCCCGCGCGTGTTCGATTTCCGTTTGGGCCGCACCGCGCTCGCGCAAAGTCTTTTCCAGCCACTCCCGCGCGAACACCACCAACTCCGATCGACAGCGTTCGTGATTGCGCCATAGTTCCTCATCAGGAATCGACGACATTCTGTCCCAGAGTCGATCGTCCTTGCGAGTCATTTCCCAATCCGGGCCGAGGTATCGATCGTACAACTCCTGAGTAGACTTCGCCACACAACTGCGAGCGTGCACCCCGTTGGTAATCGAAGTAATCGGTACTTCTTCCTGCGGCAAACCCGGCCACAAACCCTGAAACATCGGGCGCGACACCACGCCGTGCAAAGCCGCCACCCCGTTGACAAAACTCGACATTTTAATTGCCAAAATTGCCATATTCAGAGGTGCGGACAAATCGCCAGTATTCTCCCGCCCCAATCCTAAAAACTCATCTTGCGACAAGCCAAACATCTTGGGATACTGACCTAGATAGTGCATCACCATATCCGGCTCGAACAAGTCAAACCCTGCAGGCACCGGCGTGTGAGTCGTAAACATACTGCTCGAAACCACCACCTGTTCCGCTTCCACGAAACTCAGGTGATATTCCTCCATCAGCATCCGAATGCGTTCCAAAGCCATGAAAGCCGCGTGGCCTTCATTCATGTGATAAGCCGTAACTGTCAGCCCCAATGCCTTGAGCATTTTCACGCCGCCGATGCCCAGCATGATTTCTTGGTGCATCCGCAGAGTTTTATCACCGCCGTACAGTTGGTCGGTAATATCTTGGTCGTAGCGGCTGTTAGGTTCAATATTTGTATCCATTAGGTACAAAGGAACCGTTCCCACTTGTACCCGCCAAATCCGGGCATACACCTTGCGGCCGGGATAGTCCACCTCAATCCGCAATTCCGAACCGTCGGGATTGCGTTCTGGGTGCAGCGGCATATTGTAGAAATCGTTGAGCGGATAGCGTTCTTGCTGCCAGCCGTCGGCGTTGAGATACTGCGAAAAATAACCTTCTTGGTATAGCAAGCCGACACCGACTAAGGGCAAGCCCAAATCGCTAGCTGATTTGAGGTGGTCGCCTGCGAGTACGCCCAAACCGCCCGAATAGATCGGTAGGGCTTTAACTAAGCCGAATTCCATCGAAAAGTAAGCGTAGCATTCTTGCTGCTCGGTGCCGCGCTGTTTGCGGTACCAGGCGCGATTTTTGAGATAATCGTCTAACTGCTGGGCTGCTCGGTTCATTTGGGCAATGAAGCCTTCGTCTTCTGCCATTTCTTGCAGTCGCTCTTGAGATATGGTTCCGAGCATCAGCACCGGGTTTTGGTTGCTGGAGTCCCACAGGTCTCGATCGAGGCGGCGGAACAGGTCTTTAGTATCCACATTCCAATCCCAGTGCAAGTTGTAGGCAAGCTTGCGCAGGGGTTCGAGAATTGTCGGTAGCGAAGGGGAAACGTTAAATGTGCGAATTGGCTGCATAGACAAAGCCTTTATGTTGGGGTAGCGATATTTTCCTCTGTCTTTAGGTACAAGTCCGTTATTCTGCACACTATTTTAAGTTTTAACAAGGGCGGGCGATCGTGATCGACCATCATTAAGCACACGGCGCCGTGCCGTGTCCCTAACCAAGCTAAGCTTTTAACTGCGGTGGCGGGAACGAGGACTTGATGCCTCGGAGTTGAAAATCCCTCAAGTTAAGAGCGCTGTGTCACTTTTTGGGCAAGCATCTTAACGAATTGCCGGACAACTTAGGCTCGCTGCAGCGCTCTAGCAGTGATGATGTTGGGGGTGCAGCGGAGGAAAATAAGTCGGGAGACTAAGATTCGCGGTCAAGAACCATAACTAATAACTAATGACTCATTAAGCAATTTGCACTTTCCTCAACATAGAATTTACCAAAAGTTTGCTAGCCTCACCAACCGAGAGGGCAGGGCTGAAATAATAACCCTGAATTTCTTGACAGTGGAGTTCGCGCAAACACTCCAACTGCTCTTTAGTTTCTACCCCTTCGGCTACCACGCTCAAGTTCAAATCTCGCCCCAGCGTCGCTACAGCCTTGGCGATCGCCAGTTCGCAGGGATCGGTCGTCAATCCGCTGACAAAGGATTTATCTATTTTTAAGATATTCAAGGGAAACTTTTTGAGATAATTTAGAGAACAATAACCCGTGCCGAAATCGTCCAACGCAATTTGCACTCCCATATTCTGCAACTCCCTGAGAACTTTTGTGGTATAATCCACATCTTGCATGGCTGTAGTCTCGGTAATTTCTAACTCTAAATACTTGGGTGCTAAACCGCTTTTTTCCAAGCTATTCGCTACCATTTCTAATAAATTAAATTGCTGGAACTGCCGAGCCGAAACGTTGACTGCTACCCGCAAATCTGGCTGCAAAGCATCCTGCCAAGCTTTATTTTGAGTGCAGGCTGTTTGCAGCACCCATTCCCCAATAGCTACAATTAATCCGTTATCTTCGGCGATCGGAATAAATGTAGCGGGAGTAACTAAACCTAATTGTGGATGTTGCCAGCGCAGCAGGGCTTCCATGCCCTGAATTTCCCAAGTAGTGATGTTGACTTTTGGCTGGTAGAAAACCTCAAATTCTCCCTGTTCTAAAGCCTCGTGCAGCCTGTGTTCTATAGTTAGTAACTGGCTGCCTTGGGGATTAATTGTTGAAGTATATAACTGATAGTTATTTCTTCCCATTTCTTTAGCGTGGTACAAGGCAGCATCGGCATTTTTGACTAAAGTTTCGGCATCTTCACCATCATCTGGATAAAGAGCAATGCCGATGCTGCTGCTGACGTGAAACGGTTGTCCTTCTAGTTTAAATGCTGGCTTTAAATTGTTGAGTATTCTTTGAGCTGTTTTAACTGCATCTTCTAAGCAATTGATATCGGGAAGTAGTATGGTAAATTCGTCGCCTCCCCAGCGGGCAACCGTGTCAGTCGATCGCAAAGTGTCGCTGATGCGTCCGGCAAAACCTTCTAAAAGGCGATCGCCCGCAGCGTGACCTAGTGTATCATTAATCTTTTTGAACCTGTCTAAGTCTAAAAACATCACAGCTAGCATTTTTTTTGTTTTTTTAGCTTCTCTTAATGAGGCCAGCAGCCGCTCGTTAAACAGTATCCGGTTCGGTAAACCGGTGAGTTGGTCATAAACAGCTTGATAGCGAATAATTTCTTCAGCTTGCTTGCGCTGAGTAATGTCCATCATAGTACCGATCGCCCTTACTGCTTTGCCACTTTCATTACGGATGATATAGCCACGATCGAGCACAAAAACATATCCCCCATCTGCACGGTGAAAGCTGTATTCTTCCGACCAACATTGAGCGTCTGAGTTCATTGTTTTGTTGAAGCTTAACATCACTCTTTCCCGTTCTTCGGGGTGAATATTTAACCACCAAGATTCTAATTCTATCGTCTGAGTTTCGTTGAGTTTATATCCAAAAACTTTTTCAAATTCTTCGCTCAACCAATACTCATTTTTTAACAAATCAAAATCCCATACGGCGTCATTTGTCGCCCGCGTCAGCAGGTGAAAACGTTCTTCACTTTTGCGGAGTTTTTCTTCGGATTGCACCCGTTCCGTTACATCCCGAAAACTGAATACTCGACCAGTAATTTTGCCTCCGGTGCGCTGGGGCAACGAGTAGCGCTCGAAGATTCTGCCATCTGTCAACTCAATGAGATCGTAACTTTCTTCTGTGGGGCTATTAGACAGTTCTTTAGCACGGTTGAGAAATATTTCCGGATATTTTAACTGGTTGATTCCAAACCCCACAATTTGGTGGTTATCTCTCGAATCAACCAGCAGATCCGGCAACTGCCACATTTCGGCAAATTTGCGGTTAAAGGTGAGCACTGTGCCCCCACTGTCAACCGCCAGAATACCGTCAGCAGTAGATTCAATGGTTGCTTGAAGCAATGAAACAGATGTTTCTAGTTCTAACTCTGCTAATTTGCGATCGCTGATGTCAAATGCTGTGATTAAGATGGAAGCTTTTTTTTCAAATTTTATAATATCTACAGTTGCTTCAATCCAGCGCATTTTTCCGCTTTTCGCGACTATTATTAATTCATATTTTGACTCTGCATTTGAGCGTGCGTGGCTGGATTTACCCCAGTTTTTAACTATTTCTATAAAATCTCGATGAATTATGTCGTATAAATCCAATGCTAGTAATTCTTCGCGAGTATATCCTGTCAGAGCTTCTGTCTGAGCATTGACATAGCGGAACTGTCTGCGGTGATAGATAAACGCAACAGCATTAACAGTTTCTATCAGTTGGCGAAACTTTTTTTCACTGCGCCGCAAATTTCTTTCAGCTCGCTTGCTATCGGTAATATCTTGTGCTATGTATAACTTGCCGCTGACCTTGCCTTGACTGTCGCGAATAATTAAAATAGAAAGGTGTACAATTATTTTTTTTCGGTGTTTAGAAAGATAAACTTTTTCGACGTGGCGGACAGAACCTTCGACTGTTAAACTTGCTAACTCTAACTCGGGTGGCGGTGATTCAGTTTTCTTAAAAAGTCCAGCTATTGGTTTGCCTAACAACTCTTTTTTAGAGTATCCCAGAAGTTGACAGGTAGCTTGGTTTAACGACAGGATATGGCCGCCCGGGGTGGTCGCAATTATAGAGACGTTCATTTCCTCGCAAATATCGAGAGCATATTCGGCAGTTTGCTGCAAATCGTGGGTCATTTGGGCAATAGTATGCCAGATATCCAGTTCTTTTTTTGGATACAACACTTTTTCTCCTTTTGGTAGCTTGTCCTTATCTGTTTCAGACTTCGTTTTAATTAACCTCATAGTCTTGGATAATATATTTACTGTTTTACCCCTAATCAATAATGAGATTAATAAAAAAATAAAAACCAGATAATTACCGATTATTTTTAAGCTAAAATTAGGTTCTTTTATCTGGCTTTCGTGAGATTGTATATAATTGTAAGTCGGTAATTGTAGTGGCTCAATGGGGGATAATTTATCCAAAAATAATGGGGCGCTTGCAGAAGTAAGGGGGGGAGATGCCGAGCGCAAATAGCTATGTTTCTGAGACCTAATCAAAATCCATTCTACAAGGAGAGTGCCATGCCCATCTCCTAGACTTGTCGGTAACATTTTTGGATTTATGCCACATTCCACACCAAAAATAGCAACCGTGAAATATCCCAATATTAATTGAAAAATTATTTTCATTTGCTCTATTTCCTAATTTTAAATATTTTTTTTAGCTCTCATAAATCTCCAAAATTTTAGGAGAACTTTATCTACCATAGGAAAACCCAGCCACCCGGAATTTATGTGGATTTGTAAATTAAGTATTACAAAAATAATAATTTAGCTTTATAACTAATTACAATTTTAATCTTAATCTAAAATATGTCATCAGCCATTGTGCCACAAATTATCCGCCATTCTGCCTAGACACCGGGTGGGAGCGCTAAAATTAGATAATTCCCGCAAGGAGGCGACCGGGACTTGTTAGAAAAATAAACAATTAGCTTAAAATCTATGCAGAGGTCCACTAATTGAACCCATGAGTCAGACCATCCCAGAACTCCAAAAAGAAGTCCGCGCGCTGCAAGCAGAAGTTGCCACCCTGCAAGAGGCGCGGGAAAAACTTGCCGTACAGCGCTCAGAGTGCCGAGTGGCAGTCAGTTTTCCCAAAAATAATACTCCTGAAGCCATTGCCGAGTTCCACAAGCAAACTGCTGCTTTTGGGGAGCAGTGGTTACAGCAAATCCAGGAAATTGACCGAGAGACTAAAAATATTGAAAAGCAACTGCAACAAAAACAGGGTTTACTCAATTACAAGCAAGGTGAACTAGAAAAATTGCTTGCCGGACAGCACTGGCAAGAAGTGGAAAACCACGTTCAAACCGGGGAAAAACGCTTGCAAGCACAAGCTCGTAGAATCAATCAAGCAGCAGCGCATCTAGAGGCAGAAATTCAAGCTTTGAAAGCACTGTACGACCAACTCAACCCGAGTTATTCCGAGTGGTTTCAACAACCAACTCAAATAGTTGAATTTTCTGCAAAAACTATTCCTTATGCTTTTCCCAGTAGCAGTGGCTTAATCTTGGATAATAAGGAGATTGAGTGGGAAAAAAAGTAGTTTTGACTTGTAATTTTTAAAGGTAAATTAGTGACTTGAATGTCGCCGTCGAATGCCCAATAAGCAAGACAGATTCGACGGCAACATCCCAAGACTTTTACCTGTTTGTTGAAAGCAAAAATACAAAACTGCCTCTGGCACACCTAATTTTAATATTTTTGAGTTTCATTTTTTGAAACAGGTTTATTTGTAGCTCTGGTGTCAACCTACAATCTAAAATATAACAGTTCTGGACCCATCAACCGGGTTTGACAAAAAGACTTTGTTGCAGCCCTCGCTTCTGCTAAAACACCCGGTTGATGAGAGCAAGGAGTACGTAAGCTCTGTCTAAAATCTCACATAGACTTACTGATGAAACAATTGATTTGGATAGCGCTATTTATTCTAGTTGCGGTGGTAGCTGTGGGTTGGCATTCTGACTCGTGGCAGCGGTTGTCGGCTGTACCCGAAGTTGGGATTGATCGCAATATCCACACTTCTCAAAACCCGTCTCCCTTAACGCTTCCGGCTGAAAAAAATACTTTTTTTCAGCCGCAAATTGACCCGTCCAGGCTGTGGAAACACGTCGAGACTTTAGCAGGAGAACGCGATGGAGAACGATCTCGCTCCTTTACTAGAGACTACATTTCCCAGCAATTGCAAACATTAGGATTTTCCGCAGATTTGCAGCGGTTCGATCGCGGAATCAACGTCTTCGCTGAGAGAAAAGGCACTGACTCAAACGCCGGTGCAATTTTAGTCGCAGCACACTACGATACTGTACCCAACTCGCCCGGGGCTGACGACAATGCGACGGGAGTCGCTGTAGTTTTAGAAGTAGCAAGATTGCTGGGTTCTCGGCCCACGCCTCGGACGCTGCAATTAGCATTTTTCGACCGGGAAGAAATGGGACTTTTAGGCAGTTTAGCATTCACAGGTAGCGACGCGCGGTTAAAAAATTTGCAGGGAGCGATCGTCCTGGATATGGTAGGTTATGCCTGCCGCACGCCCGGATGCCAGCAATATCCCGAAGGATTAACAGCGCAACCTTTTTTAGAAGCATCGGGGGTAAAATCTCCCGACAAAGGTGAGTTTATCGCTGTGATTGGGGATGCGGAACATCCGCTGCTATTGAAAAGTTTTGCAGATTCTGGAAAAGCCGATTTACCTGCGGTGGTGGCGCTGCCGGTTCCCCTCAAAGGGTTGCTGACTCCCGATGTTTTACGCAGCGACCACGCGCCTTTCTGGTATAAAGGAATTGGTGCTGTGTTGGTGACGGATACTGCAAATTTGCGATCGCCCCACTATCACCAATCTAGCGATACATTAGCAACTATCGATCGACCTTTTTTCGCCGGTTCTGCTCAAATTGTTGTTAATGCCACGGCTAAATTATTGGAAATTAGATAATTGGTAACTACTCGTTACCAGGCAGAGCCTGGTAACGCATATCCGGAGGATCTGCCTCCAATTTTCCCACGCCAAGCAAGCGAGGCAGATCCTCTGAAAATCGGTTCCTAGGCTCTGCTTAGGAACTAGGTAAATAACTAATAACTAATAACTAATAATTAATAACCAATGATTAAGAAAGAAAGCCTGCAACGGCATTTACTGCAACTAGACAATCGAGGCTACAAAGCCTACAAAGACATTCAAGGTAACTACGACTTTTCTGAATTCACATTAATTATTGATTACGTGCAGGGAGATCCGTTTGCTTCTCCCAGTAAATTTAGAGTCATAGTTCCCCCCAACATTGCTCAAATTCCCCGCGAACTTTTCAACTCTCGCAGTCGAGAAATAGCCCTGCGAGATTACCTGACTCGGCAGTTTGACCGAGCAGCACACAGCATCAGCAGCAAACGTGGCACTGGGAAAAGTGGTATGATTGCAGTGACTCGCTTCGGACAAGAAGTTTTAGAGCGAACTTCCGCATTTATCATTTCGTCAAATACATCCGATATGGCAGATTTAGGAGGAGTTGAACTGCGGTTTGCCGTCGGACTTCCAGCGGGAGGGCGCAGTATCTTAGGGCGACAAGCTGCTGAAATGCTGTGCGAAGATATTCCCCAAATTGTTAGCAATTCTCTCAAATATTCTCACTTAAATGCGGCTGAATGTCGCCGTCACGTTGAAACTGTAGAAGATGCTGACTGGCTGCGGGAACAGTTAGCTGAAAAAGGATTAGTTGCGTTTGTGGCTGACGGTTCTATTTTGCCCCGCCGCACGGGTGTTGACGAGCGCCCTTTGTTAAATAATGCTGTGGCTTTTCAGTCGCCGCCGTCATTAAAAGTTGAGTTTAATTGTCCGAATCGCGGTTTGATTTCCGGTATGGGTATTCCCGCTGGCATTACTTTGGTTGTTGGAGGCGGCTATCACGGCAAATCTACTTTACTCAGGGCCATCGAGTTGGGAGTTTACAACCGAATTCCGGGAGATGGTCGGGAATTTGTGGTGACTAATCCTGCGGCGGTTAAAATTAGAGCGGAAGATGGCAGAAGTGTGGCGGGAGTTGATATTTCGCCTTTTATTAACCACTTGCCGCAAGGTAGAGATACTGCACAATTTTATACTGAAAATGCGAGCGGTAGCACGTCGCAAGCTGCTAATATTATTGAGGCTTTGGAAGTGGGGAGAATGCCTATTTTATTGGTGGATGAGGATACGGCGGCGACGAATTTCATGATTCGCGATCGCCGAATGCAGGAACTCATCGCTAAGGATAAGGAACCGATTACACCGTTTATTGATAAAGTGAGAGAATTGTATGCAGATTATGGCGTATCGACTATTTTAATAATGGGGGGAAGTGGCGATTATTTTGATGTGGCAGATACTGTGATTTCAATGGATAACTTTCACGCATATAATGTGACGGAAAAAGCTAAAGAAATTGCTAAAAAATACTCGACTAGCCGTGCTGCTGAAGGGGGAGAAAATTTTGGTGAGATTACTCAAAGAGTGCCGATTCCTGCTAGTTTAGATCCGAGTCGGGGACGGCGAGATGTGCGGGTAAAGGTGCGGGATGTTGATAAATTGGCTTTCGGAACTGAGGATATTGATTTGGGTGCTGTTGAACAAATTGTGGACAGCGGACAGTTAAGGGCGATCGCTGCGGCAATGGTTTATGCTAAGCAGCAATACATGGACGGGAAACGCACTTTGTCGGAAATCATAGATTTGGTGATGGCAGATATTGACGCGGAGGGGATGGATATTTTATCACCTTTTCCTGAAGGGGATTTTGCCATGTTTCGACGGTTTGAATTGGCGGCGGCAATTAATCGGCTTCGCAGTTTGTCGGTTGTTGCCAAATAGGTTTGCTTAATATAAGTGTATTGTTGTCCTACTTTTGATATGCTGACCAAAGTGAGTGCAAAAACTGCGATTGAAGTATGACAGGCAATATAGGACAACTGACTGCTTTAAGCGATCGACCTTATATAGTATTAAGCAATCAAGGGGAGGTTTTACAGTTAGAGTTAAAACAGCAGCAGCACGTATTGGGGCGCGATCGCACTCGTACTGATTTAGTCATTCCCGAACCCTGGCGCGCAGTTTCCGGCGTTCACGCTGTTTTGCGCCAAATTGGGGATAATTACTGGATTTACGACGGTGACGGCCAGCGGCCGAGCACTAATGGCTTATTTGTCGATCGCACTCGCATCACTCCCAATGACGGTTATTGTCTGAAAAACGGTACAGAAATTAAAATCGGTCTCGATCATCAAAATCAAATTTTGCTGAGTTATTTTAATCCGCTGGCGAATCAGGTTGCTGTCCCTAGCAAGCAGTCACTTCTTCTTAAGAATCGGTCGGTTTTGTTGGGCCGCGATCCAAACGCTTCGCTGCAATTAGATGCGCCGCTGGTTTCTAGACGCCACGCCACAATCGACCAAGACAGCCGCGGTAATTATATTTTGCGAGACCACAGCGTTAACGGAGTTTTGGTTAACGGTCAGCGAGTGACAAATTCTGTACAGTTGTCCGAGGGAGATGCAATTCGGATCGGCCCGTTTACTCTAACTTACCGCAGCGGTGAGTTGCAGATGCAAGACTCCGGCCATCAAATTCGTTTGGATGCTGACAGTCTGGTGATTCCGAAGCGTTTGGATAACATCACTTTGGCGATCGAACCGGGGCAGTTTGTGGCTTTAGTCGGCGGTAGCGGCGCTGGCAAATCTACTTTAATGCGGACGCTTTTAGGCATTGAAAAAACTACTAACGGCGCTGTGTTTCTCAATGGCGACAACCTGCGCCAAAACTTCAATATTTACCGCAATCAAATCGGTTACGTACCTCAAGATGATATTGTACACGCAGATTTAACAGTAGAAGAAGTCTTGAGTTATGCAGCTCAATTGCGCTTACCTCCCGATACAGATGTCCAGCAGGTAGTCGCAAAAACTTTAGAAGATATTGAAATGACTCACCGCCGCAAGGCTTGGGTAAAACAGCTTAGCGGCGGACAGCGGAAGCGGGTCAGCATCGGAGTCGAACTGTTAGCAGATCCGAAACTTTTCTTTTTAGACGAACCGACTTCAGGACTCGATCCGGGTTTGGATAAGAAGATGATGCAACTGCTGCGAAAGTTGGCAAATCAAGGCCGGACGGTGATTCTGGTGACTCACGCGACGGCAAATATCACGATGTGCGATCGTATTGTGTTTATGGGTCGCGGCGGACGCCTTTGTTACTTCGGCCCGCCCAGGGAAGCGCTGGATTTTTTCGATGTCAAAACAAGTGATTTTGCAGACATTTACAACGAATTAGAAACAGGAGAAACTAACCTTCAAAGCTGGGCAGAAAAGTTTAACAAATCTCCCTACTATCAGCGCTATATTGTCAACCACTTCAGCACAGGCCAGGCTAATGCACAAATACCTTCAGCACCTTCTGCACCAAAATCTCAATCTTTTGTCAAACAACTCGTTTTGCTTGCCCAGCGCTATTTTCAACTCGTTTCCCGCGACTTAGTTAACTTGAGTTTAGCTCTTTTAACGGCTCCGATCGGCATTAGTTTGCTGCGGCTAGCGGTCAGAGATAAAGACCCGTTAATTGGCGCACCGGAGGCAACTTTAGCACCTTTAGCCCTCAGAGTTTTATTTGTATTTACTTGCGCGGCTATTTGGGTGGGGCTGGCAACTTCTCTCCAAGAAATTGTTAAAGAATCTGCTATTTATTTGCGCGAACGTTTGGTAAATTTAGGATTGTTTGCTTATTTGGGTTCAAAGTTTTTCATACTTTCTGGTTTGGCAGTATTGCAAACGCTGTTAATGGTAGGAGTTATTCTGAGTGCGTTTAAATCCCCAGAACCGAGTTTTATTTCCTGGTTTCTGGGAGCAAGTATTACCACATTCCTAACTTTAATGAGCTGCATAAGTCTCGGATTAGTCGTTTCCGCGATTGTTAAAAATAGCTCTCAAGCTAACAGCGCTTTGCCTCTCTTATTGCTGCCTCAAATTATTTTTTCTGGAGTTTTGTTTAAGATGGAAGGTGCGGCGAGCAAGTTTTCTTGGCTGATGTTAAGCCGCTGGTCTGTGGGTGCTTACGGCTCTTTAGTTAATGTGAATGGGATGGTTCCCGCGCCTACTACATTGCCGGATGGGGGTACCCTTCCTCAGCCGTTTGAGCCTACTCCGGTTTACGATCCAACATGGGAAAATTTGGGTTTGAACTGGGGTATTTTGTGCGTGCATATTTTTGTTTATTTGATGTTGACTCTATGGTTGCAGAAGCGGAAGGATATTTTATGAATTATTGGCTGATGAAGTCGGAACCGGATGTTTACAGTATTGCCGACTTGAAGAGCGATCGCACTTGTACTTGGGACGGCGTTCGCAACTATCAAGCTCGCAATTTTCTGCGAGCAATGAGTCGGGGAGATTTAGTATTTTTTTACCATTCCAATACTAAAATTCCGGGAATAGTTGGGTTGGTGCGCGTCGTTGAGACTGAGATTGCTGACCCGACTCAGTTCGATATAAATAGCGAATATTACGATACTAAATCGCAGTTAAATGCTCCTCGCTGGCAAACTGTGAAAGTGGAGTTTGTTGAGGAGTTTGCTAAATTAATATCTTTGGATGAACTGAAACAAAAGTTTAGCGCTGATGAGATTTGGGTGGTGAGGAAAGGTAATCGGTTATCGGTAATGCCTGTATCTGAAGGTGCTGCTGAGAAGATTTTGAAGATGACATAATTATAGCTAAGTAGGGTGCGTCAGCAGAGCATTATTTATTCAAAAATTTATAAGCTGAAAGCTGACGCACCATACAATTATTAACTAAAGACCTGCTGCACAAACCGCCGCTCCAATTAACCCTACATTATCATTCAAAACCAATCGAACTGGCATCATTTCTAACAGCGAATCCATCCGGCCTTTGTGCCTAAAAGCTCGCATAAAACCCCCTTCTAGAATCAGCGGCAAAATTTTAGCAGCAATGCCGCCAGCTACGTACAAACCGCCGTAAGGTAAAAGTGTCACAGCCAGATTTCCCGCCACAGCGCCGTAAGCTTCTACAAACATTTGCATTGTTTGTTCCGAAAGCCGATCGCACTTTTTGAGTGCCGCCTGTGCAATTGTCGCCCCCGGATCGACACTCTTCTCGCTTTTACCGATTTCTGACTCCCATTTTTTGATAACTTCCCCTACCTCCGGCGATTCAGGAGCGAACTTTCTGTCCCGCAAAAACTGGTAAATTGAAACAATCCCTTGTCCCGAAACTACACGCTCGATCGATATTCTTTGAATGTCGTGTTTTGCTAACAAATATTTCAGCAATTGAAACTCCAACTCCGAGCGAGGGGCAAAGTCACCGTGTCCCCCTTCCGAAGAAAAAACTCTGATGCCATTTGCTTCGGGAATTGCAAAACAATTTCCCAAACCAGTACCCGCACCAATCACAGCAATTGGATCGTGTTGGCGGGGTTTTCCTACTTGCAAAACGTGCAAATCTCGATCGTCCAAACCCCAAACGCCGTAGCCAACCGCAACAAAATCATTAATTAAACTGACGCGGGATATTCCTAATTCTTGTTCCAGACGCTTTGCTTCCAGCACCCAAGGCAAATTAGTCAGTTTTGCACTGTTGTTGACTACCGGCCCGGCGATCGCAAAACAAGCTTTTTCAGGTTGTGGTGCAAAATTTAACTTAATAGCAGCTTCCGTCAAAAACTGCCGCACCATCGGTACTAAATCAGGGAACTCCCCGCTCGGATAGCGAAACTCGTAAAGAGCGTTCATTTCACCGTTAACAGTCCTTTCCACCAAGCGCAAAATCGTCTTTGTTCCGCCAATATCGCCCGCTAATAATAATGCCATAAATCTCTTTTTCCACCAAACATAACATTCCCCATTTAAACACCCACAGTATTAATTGCCAACCAAGCCCGCAGCACCTCAGCCACAGTCCAAGCTTGAGCCGTGCAGCCTCGGGGCGAGTGGGGGGCGTCGCCCTCAAAAATTTCGCCCAGACTGCCAACTCCGCCGCTCATTATATGATGTGTCATCGGTTGGAGGAATTCGCGAGCTTGTCCTGGGTCTTTGTATACGTGCAAGTGCGCCAAGACAAACGGGCCAATCAGCCAGCCCCAAGCTGTACCCTGGTGGTAGGCACTGTCGCGCTGCAATTGGTTGCCTCCGTATGCGCCGCGATACTGCGGGTGCTGCGGCGAGAGGCTGCGGAGGCCGTGAGAAGTTAGAAGCTGTTGGGCGCAGCCGTCCACCACGCCGCGCTGCTGGATGGGCGTCAGTAACGGTGTATAGCGGGTTTCTTGGCGCATCCCCGCTGACAATGAGTTGGCGGAGTGAGGAGGAATCGAGTCTAGGGGCAAGGATACGGCGAATATTTGGTTGGGCCGCAGGGAGCTATCGTGTCCGTCGGGGCCGTCTAGAACGTCGTAACAGTAACCGGTTGAGGCGTTCCAGAAGCGAGGGAATCCGGCGGCTGTTCGATCGCCCAATTGCTGGTATTCATTGTGAGGCTTGCCCAGTTTTCGAGCAAAACTTGCCATAGCTTGTATAGCATTGTACCAAAGCGCGCTGAGTTCGATCGGCTTACCAATCCGAGGCGTCACCACCCAATCGCCGATTTTCGCATCCATCCAAGTCAGTTGCACCCCGGTTTCGCCCGCGTAGACTAAACCGTCATCGGGATCGACGCGGATGTTATACCGAGTACCCTGCAAGTGCCAGTCAACAATCTCACATAACACAGGCCAGAGTTCGGTCAAAAGTTCGTCGTCGCCCGTGGCATCGATATAAGCGCGGATTGCCTCAAAGTACCACAGCGTGGCGTCTGCGGTGTTGTATTCCGGTTCGCCGCCCGCATCCGGGAAGCGGTTCGGCAGCATTCCCCGATCGACATACCGTGCAAATGTCCGCAAAATCGATCGCGCAATTTCCCATCGCCCGGTACAGATTGTGAGGCCTGGCAGGGCGATCGTCGTATCGCGCCCCCAGTCGCTGAACCAGGGATATCCGGCGATAATCGTTTTGCCTTGGGGTTCCTCCGGTAGCGGGCGGCTGACGATAAATTGGTCGGCGGCGAGCACTAAGGTATTGATCCAGTCGGGAGATTCGCTCACTTTTGACCAGTTTTGCAGCAGTTCTCCCTCATAAGTGCGGCGCACTTCTAAAGCTTTACCGCCGTTGAGTTCGGGATTTTTCTCGGTGCTGGCTATCAATGTGAGAGAACTTCCCGGTGCGATCGTCATGTGAAAAGTCGCCGCGTGCAAGTGATCCTCGCAGCAATCCAATCCCCGGCGCTTTTCGGCTGCTAGATCCAATCCGTAATGCCAATTGTATAAGGGCGCAGAGACTCGAAATTTGGCTTCGGGTGTGGCATCTGTCAGCAGGTACAGGGGTGCAGCCTTGGGAAATGCAGTCACGCAAACCCCGCTTTCCAAGGGTTCTAGGCTCATCTGCCAGTCGCCGGCGCTCGTCGTGTGGTGGTAGTCGCGGTAGTTGACTAGGGCTTTGACAGCGAGGGCGATCGGTTGTGAGGCGCGGTGCAAGCGGTATTGAATATATGTTGTGTTAGCACCTTGCTGCATCCAAATCCGCTTTTCCAGGATAGCGTCGGCGAGAGCAAACTTCCAAACAGGCGTCGTGCCTTCTAGGTGAAAGCTTTCGATGTATTTGTAGCCGTGGGGTTCCATCGTCGCGTCGGCCCAGCGGTTTGTATAAAGCGGATAGGCGCGATCGTGATACACAGCCGTCTCGTCCAGCTTGGCCAGCATCAAAGTGCGTCCCAGCGGAGGTTTGAGGGCGGCTACCAGCAACCCGTGATAGCGGCGGGTGAGGAGATTTGCGATCGTCCCGCTAGCGTAACCGCCGATCCCGTTTGTGACCAACCACTCCCGAGACTCCGCCGAGTCGAGATTGCAGCAGATTTCCCGTCCAAAAGCCATAACCATACAGTCCACACTCGCGCTGATTTTTGACCTACCTTTAGGTAGATTTTCGACATGATATCAACCAGAAATATTAACGCTTCCAGACCGTTAATTTGGCGATCGCCCCCGTGCCGATTCCTGCTCTAATTTAGACACAACCAACCGCTAATTTTGCCCTTTACACAACTTTTGCTTTTGATGCCTCTGTCTAAAGTTAGTTGTTTGTTATATTAAGTAATATTACCGTCTAAACAGGCGCTGAACGTTAAGGGCAAAGCATTTGATGGCGCGTCGGGCGATCGAACTACCAACCTATTTTATAAGGAGAACAGCTCAAAGTGAAGATAGGAGCAAATTACCTCGGCAATAACCAATGTGAATTCACCGTTTGGGCGCCCACCGTCAAACAAATCGCAGTCCAAATTGTTTCCCCAAACAAACGCCTCATACCCCTGCAACAATCGGCAGAAGGTTATTGGCAAACCACAGCTACAGACATCGAACCAGGAACCCTTTACACTTACCAAATCGAAGGAAAAACTGAGCGACCAGACCCAGCGTCAAAATATCAACCCCAAGGCGTACACGCTCCGTCGCAAGTAATAGATGAAAGTATCTTTACTTGGACTGACAGAAATTGGCAAGGCGTGCCACTAGCCGAAATGATTATCTACGAACTGCACGTCAGCACATTCACCCAAGCCGGAACATTTGAAGCAATAATTCCCCAGCTAAAACAACTTAAAGAATTGGGAATCAACGCCATCGAAATAATGCCAGTATCCCAATTTCCTGGCGAGCGAAACTGGGGATATGACGGCGTATATCCCTACGCCGTTCAAAACTCCTACGGCGGCCCCCAAGGCTTCAAAACACTCGTCAATGCCTGCCACGAACATGGTATTTCAGTAATTCTCGATGTAGTTTACAACCACCTCGGCCCCGAAGGAAATTATCTCAGGGACTTCGGCCCCTACTTTACCTCAAAATACGGCTCGATTTGGGGAGACCCCCTCAACTTCGACGATGCCTACAGCGACGGCGTACGCAACTACTTTATTGAAAACGCCCTCTACTGGTTTCGAGACTATCACATCGATGCCCTGAGATTAGATGCAATTCAAGCAATATTTGAAGTAGGTGCAAGACCTTTTTTACAAGAACTATCCGATGCCACAGCCGATATTTCCCAAGAGCTAGGACGAAAACTTTACTTAATAGCCGAAAGTGACTTAAATGATGTCCGCACTGTACGTCCCAAAGAACTCGGTGGCTTCGGATTAGACGCTCAATGGTGCGATGATTTCCACCACGCACTGCACGCCTTGCTCACCGGAGAAGACGACCGATACTACCAAGATTTCGGCAAGTGCGAACACTTAGAAAAAGCCTTCAAAGAAAGCTTTGTTTACTCCGGCCAGTACGCCCCCCACAGAAAGCGGAGACACGGCAATTCTGTTAAGGATGAACCGGGTCATAAATTTCTGGTGTTTGCCCAAACCCACGACCAAATCGGCAACCGCATTTTGGGAGACAGACTATCCAAAATAGTTGACTTTGAAGGATTGAAACTTGCAGCCGGCACAGTCTTAATTTCTCCCTACATTCCCTTCTTTTTTATGGGAGAAGAATACGGAGAAGAAGCACCGTTTTTTTACTTCGTTTCCCACTCGGACGAAAACTTAATTGAAGCTATCCGCAAAGACAAACAACAAGAATTTAAAATCTTTGAAGGCAGAGGCGAGTTTCACGACCCCCAGAGTCCTGAGACTTTCCATAAGTGTAAGTTAAACTGGGAAAAACAAACCGAAGGCAAACACAAAATCCTTTGGGAATGGCATCAACATCTGATTCAACTGCGGCGGACAATACCAGCCCTTAAAAAACTCGACAAAAACAGTCTAGAAGTATCCAGCATTGAAGCGGAAAAAATCTTATTTCTACGTCGCTGGACAGATGACAGCCAGCTCTTCTGCATTCTAAACTTCAACACGCAAGATGTAGCTTTTACGGCTGCACTGCCCCAAGGCAACGGTCACAAAATTTTAGACTCGGCTGATGAAAAATGGATGGGTTCAGGTTCTAGCTTGCCTGAAAAAATAAATGCAGAGCAAAAATTGATCGTTAAACCGCAGAGTTTCGCACTTTACGAATTAGAATAATTAAAAGTCGAGGCAGAGCCTCAAATACAGGCGTTCCTAAGCTCTGCCTAGGAACAAGAAACGGGAGGCAGAGCCTCTCTCATTCCCAGGCTCTGCCTGGGAATGCAGTAGAGGAGGCTCTGCCTCCTATATTAAAAGAGAAAACCCTAAAAAACCAGGAGTAAAATTAACATGATGAGAATTCCCACAACAACTTATCGGATTCAATTTCATGGAGGTTTTAACTTTGAAGCCGCCAAACAAATCCTTAGCTATCTGGAAGATTTAGGAATTACCGACCTTTACGCTTCACCAATATTTAAAGCCAGAAAAGGCAGCTCTCACGGATACGATGTCGTTGACTCAAATCAGATCAATCCCGATTTGGGAACATCAGAAAATTTTGAAGCCCTCACATACGAAATCAAGAAACGGAACATGGGATGGTTGCAAGATATTGTTCCGAATCACATGGCTTACGACACTCAAAACTTGCTGCTGTTAGACGTATTGGAACACGGGCCGGATTCCGACTATTTCGATTACTTTGATATTGAATGGAATCACGCTTACGAACATCTCAGGGGTCGAGTGCTGGCTCCGCTGCTGGGCAATTTTTATGGAGAGTGTCTGGAAAATGGCGAGATTCAACTCAAATACAGCGAAATTGGGCTGACCATCAATTATTATAGCTTACAATTGCCAGTAAGAATTGAATCTTATGCTAAATTTATCAGTCATAATTTGGGGCATTTAGCCAGGGAATTAGGCAGACGCCATCCAGATTTTATAAAATTTTTAGGAATTCTTTATTTGATTAAAAATACACCTTCAGAAACTAAAGGTAAAACCCGATACGATCAGATAGCTTTTGTCAAAGGACTGCTCTGGGAACTCTACAATCAAAATCCCCTTGTACAGGAATTTATGGATGAAAATATCAAAGTTTTTAACGGAGAAAAGGGGAATGCCGAAAGCTTTAATTTGCTAGACGATTTGCTTTCCGAGCAGTTTTACCGTCTGTCTTTCTGGAAAGTGGGGGCAGAAGAAATTAACTACCGAAGGTTTTTTACAGTCAACGAACTTATTTCGGTAAAAGTTGAAGAGATTAAAGTTTTTCACAAAAACCATGCTCTGATATTCGACATGGTTGATGAGGGAAAGTTTACCGGATTGAGAATCGACCACATCGACGGACTTTACGACCCCACAGAATATTTGAAACGGCTCCGGGAGAAAGTCGGAGACACTTATATTACTGTTGAAAAAATTCTGGAACACGAAGAAGATTTGCCGTCATATTGGCCGATTGAGGGAACTAGCGGCTACGACTTTTTGAATTACGTAAACGGCGTTTTTTGTCGGTGCGATCGCGAGCAGCAATTTAGCGAAATATATCAGAGATTTACTCGCTTGAACGTTCCCTACGAACAGTTGTTTTTAGATAAAAAAGGACTGATTGTTGAGAAAAACTTGGCTGGAGATGTAGACAATCTAGCTCAACTTTTGAAGAATATATCAGGTCAATCGAGACAGGGAAACGACTTTACTCGTCCCGGTTTGGAAAAAGCACTGGCGGCAGTTTTGACGATTTTTCCAGTCTACCGAACTTACATCAATCAAGATGGTTTGAGAGAGTCCGATCGCACTTACGTAAAATATGCGATCGCCCATGCCAAAGAACAAGTACCGCGACTCCTCAAGGAACTTAACTTTATCGAAACGGTGCTGTTGCTCGAAGAAGAAGAAACTCTAACACCAGAACAAAAAGAGCAGCGCAGGCACTTCGTAATGAAACTCCAGCAGTTGACAGGCCCATTAATGGCAAAAGGCGTTGAAGACACGCTTTTATACGTCTACTATCGGCTTTTATCCCTCAACGAAGTGGGAGGAAATCCCAGTCAGTTTGGCGTGTCGCTGGGAGATTTTCACGAGTTCAACAAACAACAGCAAGTCGCTTGGCCGCACAAAATGAATGCCACAGCTACCCACGATACCAAACGCGGCGAAGATGTGCGAGCCAGAATAAACGTTTTGTCAGAAATTCCCGATGAATGGGAACAGCAAGTCAGGTCTTGGAGAGAGGTAAACTCTTCTAAGAAAGTCAACTTTGTGAATCGAATGGTTCCAGATACTAATGACGAATACTTCCTGTACCAAACTCTGCTAGGCAGTTTTCCGTTTGAGGGAATTGAAAACACCGATTATGTCGATCGCCTGAAAGATTATGTGATTAAAGCTGTCCGTGAAGCAAAAGTTTATACGGCTTGGCTGAGACCGGATAACGACTACGAAGCTGGTTTTATGACATTTGTCGATAGCGTTCTCGAACCTTCGGAACAAAATCAGTTTCTCAACAAATTTATACCTTTCTGCAAAAAAGTAGCTAATTACGGAATTTTCAATTCTTTATCTCAAACGCTGCTGAAAATCACGGCTCCGGGCGTTCCCGACATTTATCAAGGGACGGAATTCTGGGATTTAAGCCACGTCGATCCTGATAACCGCCGTCCCGTTGATTTTGAGCGCAGAATCGAGGTTTTGCGGGAAATTAAAGAGCAAGCTCAGACGGATATTTTGCAACTGGTTGAAGATTTGATTGCGACGCGAGAAGACGCTAGAATTAAGTTGTTTTTGACGGCAAGAGCGCTAGACGCGAGAAAAAAATACTTGCAAGTTTTTCAATCAGGCGACTATCTGCCCCTGCAAGCAGTTGGCACGTTTAAAGATAATGTTGTTGCCTTTGCCAGAAGCTTTGGAGAGACTACCGTTATTGTCATTGCTCCCCGGTTTTTGACGGGAATTGTCAAACCGGAAGAAATGCCGATCGGCAAACAAGTCTGGAAAGATACTAATTTGAAATTATCCGAGCAAATGCCGTCGGTTTGGAAAGATGCAATTACAAATCAGGCGGTAGAAAGTAACGGTACGTTGGCAATTGGTGAAGCTCTGAGTTACTTTCCGGCAGCTCTGCTGATCGGTAAAAAATAGCAATGAAAAGCGGGAAAATTATTGAATTTTCCGAGATTCCCAGGAGGTGGAATTGAGGCTCTCCCTCAATAAATATTCCTTCCCAGGCACAGCCTGGAAGTAAACGGGTAGGGACAGGGCATTGCCGTGTCCCTTTTCAGAATTGATATTAAACCTGATTTGAAGTCAAAAAACCGATCGCCCATACCAACCAAACAAAATTTATACAACAAAGACGGCAAATACAACACAACGTATACGGTTTGCCACAATACCCGAATCCATCGCACACCGTACATTGGGAAGAGTAAAGAAAAGCAGTCAACAACTGTAGCGGTGCAAGCCTCACGGATGCAACCGTCCCCCAACAGGTTCGGTAAATACCCCTTCATCGCAAGGTCTACCGCCCGCAGTATAGAGATCAGCACCCTATCGAAGACTGTATTAAAGCAGGACTCACTACCCGTAAACCGCGAGGTAAAATCGCAGTCCTGAATAACCAGACTATCGCACAGATAAAACACCAAAATTTTGTAGAGATTGGAGCCGGAACACCCCTATGGGAAAAGTAGTTGGAATTGACTTAGGTACGACAAACTCCTGCGTCGCAGTTATGGAAGGCGGCAAACCCACCGTCATAGCCAACGCCGAAGGGGGTCGCACCACACCTTCTGTAGTAGCATATGCTAAAAATGGCGATCAACTTGTCGGACAAATCGCCAAGCGTCAAGCCGTGATGAACGCCGAAAACACCTTTTACTCAGTAAAACGGTTTATCGGGCGTCGGGTTGATGAAGTAGCCCATGAAACCACTGAAGTTTCCTACAAAGTCCTCAAAGTCGGCAACAGCCTCAAACTGGACTGTCCCGCCCGCGGCAAGCAATTTGCCCCAGAAGAAATTTCTGCACAAGTTCTCCGCAAACTCGTAGAAGACGCCAGCAAATACCTCGGCGAAACTGTTACCCAAGCGGTAATTACTGTTCCCGCTTACTTCAACGACTCCCAGCGCCAAGCTACGAAAGACGCAGGAAAAATTGCCGGTATAGAAGTGCTGCGGATTATTAACGAACCTACAGCAGCAGCTTTAGCTTACGGGTTAGATAAAAAGAGCAACGAAACCATCCTCGTATTTGACTTAGGTGGCGGTACTTTCGACGTATCTATTCTCGAAGTAGGCGACGGCGTATTTGAAGTGCTAGCAACTTCTGGAGACACTCACCTCGGCGGTGACGACTTCGATAAAAAAATCGTAGATTACATCGCTAACGAATTCCAAAGAGCCGAAGGCATTGACCTTCGCAAAGACAAACAAGCACTGCAACGCCTGACGGAAGCAGCAGAAAAAGCCAAGATTGAACTGTCAAGCGTTACGCAAGCAGAAATCAACCTGCCGTTTATTACCGCGACTCAAGACGGGCCAAAACACTTGGACACGACTTTGACGCGGGGCAAGTTTGAAGAACTGTGCTCGGATTTGATCGATCGCTCCCGCATCCCCGTCGAAAATGCGATCCGCGACGCCAAATTAGACAAATCTGCAATTAATGAAGTCGTCTTAGTTGGTGGTTCTACCCGGATTCCTGCCGTGCAAGAACTGGTCAAAAAACTCCTTGGCAAAGAACCCAACCAAACGGTAAACCCGGACGAAGTGGTTGCAGTCGGTGCAGCAATTCAAGCCGGCGTACTCTCCGGCGAAGTCAAAGACATCCTGTTGCTCGACGTTACTCCGCTGTCTCTCGGCGTCGAAACCTTGGGCGGCGTGATGACCAAAATCATTCCCCGCAACACCACTATTCCTACCAAGAAGTCGGAAACTTTCTCGACTGCTGTAGACGGCCAAACAAACGTGGAAATTCACGTTTTGCAAGGCGAACGGGAAATGGCGAATGATAACAAGGATTTGGGAACCTTCCGCTTAGATGGAGTTCCACCAGCCCCCCGTGGCGTACCTCAAATTGAAGTTACTTTCGATATCGATGCTAACGGTATTTTGAATGTAGCTGCCAAAGATAAAGGTACTGGCAAGGAGCAATCGATTAGCATTACTGGTGCTTCTACTTTGCCCAGCAATGAAGTCGAGAAAATGGTCAAGGAAGCCGAGGCAAATGCGGCTGCTGACAAAGAGCGTCGCGAAAGGATCGATCGCAAAAACCAAGCTGATTCTCAAGCCTATCAAATCGAGAAGCAGTTGGCAGAATTGGGTGATAAAGTCCCCCCTGCTGACAAAACTAAGATTGAAGGGTTGCTCAAAGACTTGCGCGAGGCCATTGGCAGTGAAGATGACGATCGGATCAAAACCTTGACAACAGAGTTGCAGCAAGCATTCTACGCTGTCAGCAGCAACCTGTACCAGCAAGCAGGCGGCCCAACTGATGGCCCTGGCGGCCCCGGCGGCTACGGAGACGGCGGCCCAACAGGTGGCGGCGACGACGTGATTGACGCCGACTTCACTGAAGGCAACAAATAACAGGCTAAATTAAAAGCCCCCAGCTAGAAGCAAGAAACCCGGTTTTGAACAGAAACCGGGTTTCTTTGCATTCAAAAACAAACAAAAGGCGATCGGCCCAAATCAGTAAAAATCTGCTTGAGGCAGAGTGAAAAAACTTGAATATGGTTCAATAAATATCATAAACTAGCAGTAATATAGCAATCGAGAGCAATTAAATGTCACGTTCTCCTATACAGAATTCCTCCCCAAATACTCCCAGCCCATCTCAGGTAGCATCCTTGCGCCGACTCCGCCGCATCAGCCATTTACTAGACAATGCAATTCCGATTCCCGGCACAAAATACCGCATCGGACTCGATCCGATATTGGGACTGATACCGGGCGGCGGCGATTTAATCAGTTCAATCTTTGCAGGTTATGTTGTCTTTAAGTCCGCTCAAATGGGAGTGCCTCAAGAGACTTTAGTACAAATGGCTGCTAACATCGTGTTTGATACAGTTGCCGGCATGGTACCAGTGGCCGGAGACTTGTTGGATGTTGCTTGGAAAGCTAATGTCAAAAATATAGAATTGCTGGACGCTCATTTAGGTTCCCCGGAACAAGGCAAAAAAGCCGATTGGCTATTTGTGGCGGTGTTGCTGTTGGGTTTGATGTTAATTGTCGGAGGCGTGATATTCTTGAGTGTGATGCTTTTTGGCTGGCTATTTCAAGTGATTGCAGGACGTTGAGTTTTGGTTGGAGGAGCGAGATGAATCACTCTACCTGTGTCATGTCAAGAGCATCTTATTTGAGATAATTTGTGCTTAATAAAGTATATTTGATGATGATTGTTCGCAGGTAATAACATCTAATTTTAAGTGACGCATAGAGTGCATTCTTATTCTTTAATTACTCAATAAAAATCGACAATCTCACACACTCTAACCTTAGAAACAGGCTACCTTAAAATCCACTCAACAATTGTTTCGTAGCAAAAAAATACATAAATGATATGACTATCAGCTACGAAAAAACAGCGGTTGCGATAGCTCCTCAAGAAATACTAAAATATATGAGGGTTTTAAAATTCAACCAACCCATGCCAAGAAAAGTTCTGGTGCTTTTACCCAAAAGAGATATGTGGCAGAAATCGCACCTATTGAGCAGAGTCTATTAAATCATTTCGGAGACATCCAAGACCAGGCAGAATCTCACTTTGAACACAAGTGAGATTCTGCCCTTCCTGTGACCGAAATCGAGGTAAATCAGCACTATTGTGATTTCTCAAATGGATTCTATAATTATAAAGCGATCGCCCTTTATTGAAACACAAAAAATATATATTAAGGGTATTGACAAATATTAGTTTCCGTGCATCGTGATGTAATTTCTTTCAAATTAGCTATTGACCAGATCGCCCTTGAGTCAGATATAGTTATATAATTCAGACTATAATATCAATTTGATATAAATGCTTGAATTATCAGCCCTTGGGCTGCTACAGTTGCAACCCCTGCACGGCTATCGGTTAAAGCAACAACTGGAGCTGTTTATGAGCAGTTGCATCAGCGTCAACTACGGAGCAATTTACCCGCTGCTGAAGCGCTTGGAAGAGCGAGGGGAGATTTCGGTAATTGCCGAAGAAGCCGGAGATGCGGGCTGTCCGCGCAAAATCTACGGAATTACCGCCAAAGGGCGCGAACTCTGGCGGCAAAAAATGCTCGAACACCCTCAAGAAAGCTGGGTTAACAGTGGTTCCCGGTTCCAAATCAAGTTTTTCTTTTTTGGCGACTTAGAACCCGCAGAACGGCTGAAATTGTTGGAACACCGCTTGCGAGCCTGTTACACCCGACAAGACTACATCGAAAGCCTCAAGAGCGAATATCCACTAACCGACGACTATCAATTCGCCTCTCGCGATCGCTGCAAGTCAGTGCTGGCATCAGAGATAGAGTGGTTAACCGACCAACTAGCCAAGGAAAAAAGCGCGATCGCCGGAGTGCGTGAGTCCCCAACCTCCGCTGAATCCGCCGACTCCCAGGAAAAATCCTTCCAACTCACCCACTCAGGTGAGTCATAAGAAGGATGTGTAATCTTCCCTGCCATCGTAACTTTTGAGAGATAACAAGAAGCTTTCCTAAAAATAATCACTCCCTGGCTTGGCTAACTGCGATGAGACTAAAGCCCTGCACATACCCCAACCCCATTAAAAAGGGACTTTCCCGATTCCATCCTGTTTAAAATCGCTTGTCCTTATTCCCCCTCTGTTTGAGGGGAACGCCGGAGAATCAAATATTCCGCCCAAGTCTCAGTAAGTCAGAAGTTAAAAAAAATCTAAGTGGTGCTGCCCATGAGTTATTCTAAATCCCCAGAATCCGTCGTTGAAGCCCAAGAGCAAAAATCTCTCACACCGGAACTGCACCCAGCCGATGCAGACAGCGAGCAACTGCAGGATTCTGCGGCCGTTGCCGATCGCCCCCAACCTGTTGGTAAACCAGGATCGCGCTGGCCCCTAATTGCAGCGATCGCGATCGCCACAGGCGCAGCAGGTATCGGCTGGTACTCGTGGCAATCGGGTCATAATCGCGCACAGCAACCCGCAGCAGCAGCCCAACCCCCAGGCATACCAGTCAAGCTCGCAGCCGTACAAACCAGCTCAGTCCAAGATGCCTCAGAATTTGTCAGCAGCTTAGAAGCCAAGCGTTCGGTAGAGATCAAACCCCAAGTAGAAGGGCTAGTCACGGAGATTTTTGTCAAATCCGGGGACTTCATAAACAAAGGGCAAGCCATCGCCCGCATGAAAAGCGACAGCGCCCAAGCTGACTTGAGGGAATCCCAAGCCAACCTGATTCGCGCTCAATCCCATTTAGCCGAATTGCAAGCAGGAGCAAGGCCCGAAGAAATCGCTCAAGCTCAAGCCCAAGTCGCCCAAGCCCAAGCCAACCTCGCCCAACTGCGATCGGGCTCTCGGCCAGAAGAAATTGGTCAAGCCCAAGCCCGCGTTAGCCAAGCTGAAGCCGACCTCGCCGACGCCCAAACAGGTAGCCTCTTAGAAGACATTGCCCAAGCAAGAGCGCAAATAGAAGCAAGCACAGCCGAAGCAAAATTAGCCAGCCAGCAGCTTGCCAGATATCAGGCATTGGCAAAAGAAGGCGCAGAATCCGCCAACACCCTCGAACAATACGCCCAAAAAGAAGGCACAGCCAAAGCCAATCTCCGAGAAGCTCAAAGGCGGTTCGAGCAGCGGCAAAAGAACAGACAAGCCGAGATCGAGCGCCGGACAGCGGCATTGCAACAGCAGCGGCAAGCTTTGCGGCAATTGCAAAACGGTTCGCGCCCAGAGGAAATAGCCAAAGCGGAAGCAGAAGTCGCACAAGCCAAGAGCAGATTAGCGCAGTTAGCCAACGGTACGCGCCAAGAACAGCTCGATCAAGCGGAAGCGCAAGTTGCCGAGGCCGCCGCTCAAGTGCGCGGCTTTGAAGTACAACTGCAAGAAACTGCTGTCATCGCGCCTTTCGCGGGAGTCATCGGCGACATACCAGTGAAAGTAGGTGATTACTTGCAAAAAGGTAACGCCATTGCCACCCTGACAGAGAACCAATTGCTAGACTTGCGGTTATCAATTCCTTTGGAACGGCAGCCTCAATTACGCTTAGGGCTGCCAGTACAAATGCTCGACGCTCAAGGTAAGGCGATCGCCCAAGGTCAAATCAGTTTTATCTCCCCAAACGTCAGCGCGAATTCCCAAACAATTTTAGCTAAAGCCACCTTTCCCAACCCCGGTGGCGAACTGCTTAATCTCCAGTTTGTAAAAGCTAAAGTCATCTGGAAACAGAACCCCGGAATTTTAGTTCCAGTAACAGCAGTCACTCGCTTAGGCGGAGAAACTTTTGTATTCACAGCTCAAAAGCCGGAACAGCAAAAACCTGGAATGCCACCTTTAGTAGCGCACCAAAAAGCTGTGAAATTGGGAGCGATTGAGGGAAATAATTATCAAGTTATCGAAGGTTTGCAAGCCGGCGAAAAAATTGTCACCGCAGGCATCCTTAACCTGACAGACGGCGCCCCCATTATGGCTCAAGAGGAAGGGGAAGGAGCAGGGAAAAAATTACAAGTAGAAAGCAAAAAATAAGGTAGTTTGTTGCGCTTCAGCGCTCTTAAGATAGGAATTAAGAGTGCTAAAGCGCAACAACTACCTTACGTGAAACTACTTGATTGCTCCGCTCTCAAAAAGAGGGCTATTTTAATTTTTGACTGAAGTTCATGCAATTAGGAATTAGCAATTATCAACTAACAACTACCCATTACCCAAATAATGTTTGCAGATTTCTTTATTAAACGACCAGTCTTTGCTAGCGTCTGCGCCTTAATTATTATTTTGGTAGGCGCAATCAGCATTCCCAGCCTGCCGATCGAGCGCTTCCCCGACATCAGCCCTACCCAAATAAACGTCACAGCTAACTATAGCGGGGCTAGTGCTGAAATTGTCGAAAATGCCGTTACCAACATCCTAGAAAGACAAATTAACGGCGTTGAAGGACTCAAATATCTAACTTCTAGTAGTAGTAACGATGGCACTAGCACCATTACAGCTACCTTTGATTCCTCGCGCAACAAAGACATTGCCGGGGTCGATGTTCAAAATCGAGTTGCAGTTGCTCAACCCCAGCTACCCGATGCCGTACAACGCACAGGAGTTAGAGTTACCAAACAATCTACAAGTCTCCTACTAGCGATCGGTTTATTTACAGAAAATAAAGAATACGACACCATATTTTTAAGCAACTACGCTGACCTATATTTAGCAGATGCTTTAAAGCGGGTAAAAGGTGTTGGCGACGTGCGAATTTTTGGGGAAAGACGCTATGCAATGCGTTTATGGATAGACCCAAATAAACTAGCAGCTCGCCGTCTCACAATGCAAGATGTAACGACGGCTCTCAACGAACAAAACTTGCAAGTTGGTGCTGGGAGAGTTGGTCAAGAACCGGCTCCCCAGGGACAAATGTATCAAATTGACTTGCGTGCTGAAAGTCGCCTGAAAGAACCAGCCGAATTTGAAGAAATCGTCCTCAAAACAGAGACCAATGGAACGTTAGTTAAATTAAAAGATGTGGGGAGAGCAGAACTAGGGGCAGAGAATTACAGCTCATTTCTGCGATTTCGAGGCAACGATGCAGTAGGTTTAGGGATTTACCAACTGCCTGGAAGTAATGCTTTGAATGTTGCCCATGCCGTCAAAACAGAAATGGAAAAACTAGCGGTTGCTTTCCCTCCGGGTTTGATACATAGAGTAGCGCTGGACACGACTTTGTTTGTAGAAGAGTCGATGGCAGAAGTAGTCAAGACATTATTTGAAGCAGTCTTGCTAGTGGTGATAGTGATTTTTGTTTTCTTACAAGACTGGCGCACCACTATTATTCCTATCATCACAATTCCAATTTCTTTGATTGGGACGTTTGCCTTTATCAAAGTTTTCGGATTTACGATTAACAGTTTATCTCTGTTTGGTCTGACATTAGCGACGGGATTAGTGGTTGATGACGCTATCATTGTAGTAGAAAATATTGACCGCCTCATCCGCCAAGGAATGAATGCCCGCGAAGCAGCTTTTGAGTCGATGCGGGAGCTTTTTAGCGCTGTAATTGCGACTTCTTTAGTGTTGATGGCAGTGTTCGTACCTGTGGCATTTTTCCCCGGAACTACAGGAGCGCTTTACAAACAATTTGCACTGACAATTGCTTTTTCAGTTCTGCTTTCTACCTTTATTGCTATTACTCTCACGCCCTCACTTTCAGCTATATTGCTGCGTCGAGGGCCCAAGTTTGGGGGTCCGCTAGGTTGGGTTTTTGACCGTTTTAATGGAGTTCTCAATTGGGTACAGCGGCAATATCGGAAATCGTTAATATTTCTCACAGGAATTAAGACTATTGTCACCCTCGTGTTCATCGCTTCTCTAGGAGTAACAGCTTGGCTTTATTTATCAGTGCCCACAGCATTTATCCCGGAAGAAGACCAGGGCTATTTTATGACAATTATTCAAGGGCCCCAAGGTGTTTCGCTGCAATACACTCAGAAAGTAATGGATCAAGTGGAACAAGAAATCCTCAAACTTCCTGAAGTTGTCGGGACTTTTTCAGTCGGTGGATTTGGTTTTAGCGGTAGCACTTCTAATCAAGGCATTATATTTACTACCCTGAAACCCTGGGAAGAACGTCACGGAGAAGATCAAACCGTACAAGCGATTATTGGTAAGTTGCGGGGTAAGTTTTTCTCGATTCCCGAAGCTAGAATTTTCCCAGTGAATCCGCCTGCTATTCAAGGTTTAGGTCAATTTGGGGGTTTCCAATTTCAATTGCAAGACCGCAAAGGTAACGGCGGTTTAGATGGCTTAGTCCAGGCTATGGGCGGGATTTTGAAGCAGGCAAATCAGACACCGGGATTGCAAGCGGTATTTAGTACATTTGCTGCGAATACGCCTCAGTTAATTGTGGAGGTTGACCGCAATCGAGCTAAGGCTCTAGATATTCCCATTAATGATGTTTTCAGTACGTTACAAACGGCTCTGGGTGCTCAGTATGTCAATGATTTTAACCTCCAGCAGCGCAATTATCGGGTGTATGTTCAGGCTGATAAACAGTTTCGCGATAACCCTGAAGATATTGGGAAATTATATGTGCGTTCTGGAAAGAATGAAATGATTGCTTTGAGCAATGTGGTGAAGATCACTCCGGTGGTGGGCGCACAAACTGTTAACCACTACAATTTGTATAGGTCAATTGAGATTACTGGCTCTCCGGCTCCGGGAGCGAGTTCTGGACAGGCGCTAAAATCGATGGAAAAGGTGTCGGCTCAAGTTTTGCCTTCTGGTTTTGGCTATGAATGGTCGGGGAGTTCTTTAGAAGAAATTGAATCGGGGGGTCAAGCACCGATTATTTTCGGTTTGGGGCTGATTTTTGTGTTCTTGGTGTTGGCTGCTCAGTACGAAAATTATGTCGATCCTTTCATTATTTTGCTGGCGGTTCCTCTGGCGATTTTGGGTGCACTTTTAGCTCAGTCGTTGCGGGGCTTGGCGAATGATGTTTATTGCCAGATTGGTTTGGTAATGTTGATTGGATTGGCTAGTAAAAATGCGATTTTAATTGTGGAGTTTGCGAACCAGTTACGGGAGCGGGGATATCCAATTGCTAAGGCGGCAGTTGAGGCTTCTCAAGAGCGTTTACGACCGATTTTGATGACTTCTCTAGCTTTTATTTTGGGTATTGCTCCTCTGGTTAACCCAGAAGGTGCGGGGGCGGCCAGTCGTAGATCGCTAGGGAATGCGATCGCGGGGGGGATGGTTGTTTCTACTGTCTTGAGTTTGTTTATAGTGCCGGTTCTGTATGTGGTGGTTGTCTCGGCTCGCGATCGCTTTAAGAAGCGCGATCGATTAGAAAATCTCCCCGAAGATGGCACAATTTTGAATGGGAAAACGAATCCGGCCGAGGAGATTGAACGCGATAAAGTATCGCCGTTTTAGTGGGTAATTAGTTCCTTTAACTATCCCCTTAGTGGCTGTTTCTTCACAATACCCGACTATCTGTGCCATCGACTTTTTGATTGTTGCGACGCTGTGGGGCTACTCTCGGAGAAGACTTTTTGTGCAGGTAGCGATCGCCCGATCGCACCCCATCGTGCAATAATGATATGACTTGCACAAAAACTCTATTAGTAGGTAAATTTTGCCTACCTTACCGCTACATATAGCGTCTCAACTGTCAACCCGTGCAAGTTACCAATTAAACCGGCTGTTGCACTACACAAATTTTTCCTAATGGCTGAAGTCCCCCTAAATCCCGCAGAACTTGCAGAAGCCCTCAACGGCTTTACCGATATCAATTTCCAATTGCCAGACCCCGAAGACGAACAAATACCAGACTTTGATTTTGACAATCAGGTTGACAATGCCTGGAAAGTGTGCGATCGCTTCGACTTGCAAACCGACATTTGGCGGGGACGAATCCTCCGAACAGTTAGAGACAGAGAAAAAAAAGGTGGCGAAGGACGCGGAACAGGCTTTTTAAACTGGCTAAAAGAAAGAGAAATTGGCAAAAGTCAAGCCTATTCTTTGATAGAATTAGCTAATAGTGCCGATACTCTGATCCAGCAAGGAGATTTAGACCCCAATTCCATTAGAAACTTCAGCAAAAGAGCCTTTGTAGAAACCGCCAAAGCATCTCCCGAAGTTCAGCAAATGGTAACAGATGCCGCAGCAAGTGGCGATCGCATCACCCGCCGCGAAGTCAAACAACTCTCCGACGAATGGATGGCAATGAACTCAGATTTATTGCCAGAAGAAGTCAAAGAAAAAGCATCTACCGGTTCTCTACCTTCCCGCTACCTCGCTCCTTTAGTCAAAGAAATGGAGAAACTCTCCCCCTCTCACCAAAGCGAAATTCAAAAAGAAGTAGCAGAAAATCCCGACGTAGATACTGTCAAACAGCTAACTTCCGACGCCAAAAACTTATCAAAATATCTCGACGCAGCCGCCCAAGTGCAAGCTCTCAATCAGTCTCACTTAGACATGGAAATGGCCTTAGAAGAATCTTTGCGAGTAGGCTGTTTGGGAACTACAGCCGACGTTGTAAAACAAGCCGCACAGCTAGAACAAACAGTAGTCAAACTCTACACGATTTGGAAGCGTTTAGGCAGTTTAGCTGATAGATTATACGTGGATACAGGAGCAAGTACACCAAATTTACGCTTGCTTTTGGGATGCTTGGACAGTCTTTCGGGAGAAAAGATTGAAGTGGATTTTGGAGACGGAGAACGCTCTATTCGCTTGCAAATTTTCAGCGAATAGCTCAACCTTCACCGCAGATAAACGCCCACATCCAGGGTGAATATCTGCGTCGAACCCTGTTCATCTGCGGTTGAAATTTCGGATTTTTTTCCAAAAATAGCGGGGATGCAAATAACGCCGATATTTGGTAACTACTTCTTTCCCCAACAGCATTACGCTAATCCAAAAACAAACCTCTGCCCCAACAGCTAGAACGACAGATAAAGTAGTTTTTTGGGGAATGTCCAGTGGCAGGAAGGGCACAACAAACAAGATTGCCAGCCAGGGCAGAAAAGATATGACAAATAAAAATAAACCGAGCTTTTGCATAGATTCAAATAATACTTTGATATCTGCTTTATCTATTAGTCCGCTGGGAGTTGATTTTGTTTTTATACTAGCGAGTGGAGTCGCCGAGTGACTACAAACTCAAATCTTGTACCAATGTCAGCAAAAGGCATCTTGGCTGTTGCTGACATTGGTACGAGATGTGACTAGAAACTTAATCGCCAATCTCTCTCCACCTCAATTCTTAATCCCCGTCTCCGCAATCCCCCGAATAAACTGCCGTTGACCGGCCAAAAACAGCAATACCACCGGCACTGTTCCAATTACCACTGCTGCCATCAACAACTGCCAACTGCTAGTAAACTGTTCCTGAAACTCAGCCAGAACCAACTGCACAGTCCGCAACTCCGGCCGCGTCGTAAATACCAGCGGCTTAAACAAATCGTTCCACTCCCCGATAAACGTAAACAAAAACAGCGTCACCAAAGCAGGGCGGGCCAAAGGTAACATCACCTGCCACAACACTTGCCATCGGTTAGCCCCATCCAGCATTGCAGCCTCCTCCAACTCCACCGGAACCGTCATAAAATACTGGCGCAGCAGAAAAATCCCAAAACCGTTAGCCGCCGTCGGCAAAATCAGCGCCCCGTAAGTATTCAGCAGATGACCCCACTTCAAAACCAAGAAAATCGGAATCACCAAAAGCTGAAACGGAATAGCCAGTGTCGCCAAAACCCCTAAAACTAGGGCCTGTCGGCCGCGAAACTTCAGCCTGGCCAAAGCATAACCAGCCAAAGCAGAAGTCACAACCTGAAAACCCGTCACTGCGATCGCCACTACAGTAGAATTAAGGAATGCCAACAAAAAATTGCCCCGCCGCCAAGCCTCCTGATAGTTCGCAAAAGTCAGGCCTGTGGTCTTGACACCGACACCAGATGGTGATACAGAAACTAAAAATACAGCAGCCAGTGGCAGCAGCACCAGCGCAGCCCCCGCCAGCAACAAAATAAAACTCAGTAGTTCCAGCGCTTGAGATCTGTCAAAGGATTTACCCATAAAATTGTGAATTAACCTAAAATAATAAGCCTGTGACGTTATCCCACCCGATCGCCTCCCAAAGGCTTCCCATACAACAACATAATATGTCCTAGAGGGAAAGAAGGAGTACCTAGGGAGGAAGTTGTGATTAGGATATAATGTTAGAGATAGAGTTGGTACTGTAAAACCCTTCAAGGTGGAGACATAGACCGTATTTCTATCATCTATTTCCGGGCAAAAGATCGACTAACGACTAATTCAAGTAATTAGTAAATAGATAGCATTCTAGCGATAGTCTTTCTGGAGTGTTCGACGGCAAAAGTCCGGCAAACACGCTGAGGACGCCAGTTTTTCCCGGAACGTCAAAGAAAAGTTCTTTGTCGAAAGAATCCTCAGCTATAATCTGTGATTTAGATGGGGTGCGTTCAAAATAGGTAAAGTGTACTGTCACTGACCCCCAATTTTAAAGGGGTTTCCAAACATCCCACAAGCTTATATGAGGAGACTACATATCTATGCCCCAGCTTGAGGCCAGCCCAACAATTGACTTTCAAACCGAAACTTACAAAGATGCTTACAGCCGCATCAACGCCATTGTGATTGAAGGCGAACAAGAAGCTCACGACAATTACCTGACACTGGCCGAACTGTTGGCTGACAAAAAAGCAGAGTTAATTGGCTTGTCCAAGATGGAGAACCGCCACATGAAAGGCTTCCAAGCTTGTGGCCGGAATCTTAAAGTCACGCCCGACATGGCATTTGCCAAGCAGTTCTTTTCGGAACTGCACAAAAACTTCCAGACGGCCGCGGCCCAAGGTCAGATTGTAACTTGCTTGTTGATTCAATCGCTAATTATCGAGTGTTTTGCGATCGCAGCTTACAACATCTACATCCCCGTCGCCGATGACTTTGCCCGCAAAATCACCGAAGGCGTCGTCAAAGAAGAATATAGCCACCTCAACTTTGGGGAAGTCTGGCTGCAAGCTCACTTTGAGGAATCCAAAGCCGAACTAGAAGCCGCCAACCGGGAAAACCTGCCCATCATCTGGAGACTGCTAAACTCTGTCGCAGACGATGCCCGCGTTTTGGGAATGGAAAAAGACGCTTTAATCGAAGACTTTATGATTGCCTACGGCGAAGCCCTAGGCAACATAGGCTTTAACAACCGCGATATTATGCGGATGTCAGCACAAGGCCTCGCAGCCTAGTTAATTGGGAAATAAGGAATGGGAAAAAAATTAAAAATTAAAAGTTAAAAAGGGGATAACTCATTTTAAAAAATAAATTTTTAATCTTCCCATCTTCCATCTTTCATCTTCCATCTTTCATCTTCCATCTTCCATCTTCCATTTTCAATCTTCCTTCATTTGACAACTTAATGTTTGGTCTAATCGGTCACTTAACCAGCTTAGAACACGCCCAATCAGTAGCTAACGAGCTGGGCTATCCAGAATATGCCGATCAAGGTCTCGATTTTTGGTGCAGCGCACCGCCCCAAATAGTTGATCAGATCACGGTAACAAGCATCACTGGACAAAAAATAGAAGGCCGCTATGTGGAGTCCTGTTTTCTGCCAGAAATGCTAGCCACTCGCCGGATTAAAGCAGCCACTCGCAAAATCCTTAATGCGATGGCACACGCTCAAAAAAACGGGATTAACATCACTGCTTTAGGCGGCTTTTCTTCGATCATTTTTGAGACTTTCAACTTGCAGCAAATTAAGCAAATTCGCAATCTCAAGTTGGAGTTTGAACGCTTCACTACCGGTAACACTCACACGGCTTACATCCTCTGCCGCCAAGTAGAAGAAGCAGCCCCAAAATTGGGAATTGAACTTTCAAAAGCCACTGTAGCCGTTTGCGGTGCTACGGGGGATATTGGCAGTGCGGTGTGTCGCTGGCTCAATGTTAAAACAAATGTAGCAGAATTGTTGCTGATTGCCCGCGACAAAGAACGATTGCAAGATTTGCAATCAGAATTGGGGCGAGGCAAAATCATGGACTTGGAAGAAGCCCTGCCCCAAGCCGATATTGTAGTCTGGGTAGCCAGTATGCCCAAGGGAGTAGAAATTGACCCTAAGACATTGAAGCAACCCTGTTTATTGATTGACGGCGGCTATCCAAAAAATCTGGCAACTCAGGTTCAGCATCCAGAAATTTACGTACTCAATGGCGGCATTGTAGAGCATTCCCTCGATATTGAGTGGAAAATTATGAAGATTGTCAATATGGATGTACCGGGCAGACAGTTGTTTGCCTGTTTTGCTGAATCAATGCTGCTGGAATTTGAAAAAATGTATACCAACTTTTCTTGGGGACGAAATCAAATTACTGTGGAAAAGATGGAGCAAATCGGTCATATTTCTGTCAAGCACGGTTTCAGGCCTTTAATGTCATTTTGATGTGATGTGTTGTAGTTATTGGTTATTGAGGAAAGTTTTTCTGATAATAA
The DNA here is from genome assembly GCF_036701435.1 of Microcoleus sp. Pol12A5. Classification (NCBI taxonomy): domain Bacteria; kingdom Bacillati; phylum Cyanobacteriota; class Cyanophyceae; order Oscillatoriales; family Microcoleaceae; genus Microcoleus; species Microcoleus sp. Pol12A5. The sequence continues at coordinate 25,459 of NZ_JAUBQU010000013.1, read as the reverse complement.
CCAGTAACTTTTTTGATAAGGTTAAGCGTTAACAGTCAACTATTAACATTATCTCCCAGAGCACGAGCATAATAAAAGTAGTTTGTAGTTCAGAACAAGCGGATGTGATTGGTCGCAAGAGTTTGTGTTTAATTATTCGGATATTTGATAGTTGGCGACAAAATGTAATATAGACAGGGCTGTTAAAGCTTCCGAAGAGGTGAGTTCGATCGCGCTGGTGTCGCTTTTGGACTTGGGAACTGTTCAGCAGGGTTAGGTCTTTTGTGGCGGTGGGGAACCCAGGGACGCTGGGAAATAGAGGCGTAAAAATCAGAAGCAAGCAAAAATAGTGTAGCAAAAAACGAGGCTCAAGTCTCTGGTTTTCAACAAGCTTAGTATGCCAAGCATAATTCAAAATTCAAAACTTCCCAATTTCCCCTCTTTTTCAGCATCCCCTGACAGGGTAGGATCTGGAAATAGTCGATCGACAAAACCTGACAAAACCTTATAGAAATTATCCGCGTGCCAAACCCAGACCGTAAACCCTTACTGTTAGATTTTGAAAAGCCTCTGGCCGAACTCGAAACCCGAATTCACCAGATTCGCGAACTCGCCGAAGAAAACAGCGTCGATGTCACCGACGAAATTCGCAAACTCGAAGCTCGCTCGGCCCAACTGCGACAAGAAATCTTCAGCAGCTTGTCCCCCATGCAGCGGCTGCAACTCGCCCGTCACCCGCGCCGCCCCAGCACGCTCGATTACATTCAGGCAATTAGCGACGAGTGGATAGAGCTTCACGGCGATCGGCGCGGCGGAGACGACCCGGCCCTCGTCGGCGGAATTGCCCGCATAGATGGGCGTCCCACAGTCATTATCGGCCATCAAAAAGGGCGCGACACTAAAGACAATATCGCCCGCAACTTCGGTATGGCTGCTCCCGGCGGCTACCGCAAAGCCCTGCGGTTGATGGAACACGCCGATCGCTTCGGAATGCCGATTTTCACCTTTATCGACACTCCGGGAGCTTGGGCGGGCTTAGAAGCAGAACAGCTCGGACAGGGAGAGGCGATCGCCTGCAACCTCCGAGAAATGTTTCGCCTCGACGTTCCCATTATTTGCACCGTCATCGGCGAAGGCGGTTCCGGTGGCGCATTGGGTATCGGTGTCGGCGAGCGGCTGTTGATGCTGGAACATTCCGTCTACACCGTCGCCACCCCCGAAGCTTGTGCAGCCATTCTCTGGAAAGACTCTGGTAAAGCTAACTTGGCTGCAGAAGCCCTGAAAATCACTTCCTGGGATTTGAAAAACCTCGGCATTCTCGATCAAATAGTACCAGAGCCGATCGGCGGCGCTCACTCGAATCCCCTCAAAGCTGCGTCCATACTCAAACAAGCTTTGTTAGAAAACTTAGCAGAACTAACACAGCTTACGGCTCAGCAGCGACGCGAACTCCGGTATCAAAAGTTTCGCCACATCGGTGTATTCACTGAAATTTCTGCTTGAGCCGATCGATTCAGAGTTATCAGTTATGAGTTAAAAATTCTTAACTTTAAACTCATAACTCACAGCTCATTATTCTGCCGCTCAGTCAGCAGTGTTATAATTTCTCAGGTGACACCGGCTTAACAGTTCTTAATGTTGATCTCATAATTAACTGCGATCACCCGCAGCCGACAGCTTTCTAATTTGCCGAAGAAGGCTGCAACGCTTGAGGGATTTGCCGAGCCAAAGTATTAGGACACTTAATGAACCATCCAACAACAAAGCAGGCTCTGATAACCGGAGCCAGCAGCGGTATTGGCAAAGCGACGGCTCTAGCATTCGCCGCCGAGGGCATAAATCTGGCCTTAGTTAGCCGAGAGTCGGAAAAGTTAGAAGCCGTTGCCGCAGCAGCCCGAAAAGTCGGAGTGAAAGCAGAAGCTTATCCCTTAGACTTGGCAAAAATTGAGCAAGTGCAAAGCAGCATCAGCGCGATCGCATCTCAATTGGGTTCCGTAGATATCCTCGTCAACAGCGCTGGCATGGGCTACACCGGCTCTTTGACGGAAACGCCCCTAGCCGAGTGGCAGAGCGTTCTAGACCTCAATCTAACTAGCGTTTGGCAGTGCATTCTAGGAGTTTTGCCCTCCATGCGCGATCGCGGATCGGGAATCATCATCAACGTTTCCTCGATCGCCGGCAGCCAAACCTTCCCCAACTGGGGAGCTTACTGCGTCAGCAAATTCGGTCTCATGGCTTTGTCTAAAACCTTAGCCGCCGAAGAACGGACTCACGGAATTCGCGTCACAGCAATCTGTCCGGGTTCTGTCAATACTCCCATGTGGGACACAAATACCGTGGACGCCAACTTCGATCGCAGTGCCATGTTAACCCCAGAAATCGTCGCCCAATCAATTCTGCACGCAGTTCAGTTGCCAGCAAGTGCAGTAATTGAAGAAATCACCCTCATGTCCAACGCAGGAGTTTTGTGAACTTGAGATTTTAGACTGCTGGATTTTTCTCGAATTCAACAATCTTTAAATCTCTAGCTATATCCCCAAATCCAAAATCGATTCACCCTCACACCAACTTCTTATGACAATTTCATCAAACACCAGTTCCAATGGATCGAACTCAATCTCGACTGACAGCATGACACTTTCAGAAACTGCAGACAACAACACCCCGCGCATCCCCACTAGACCCGATCGCAATTCCTCGAACGGTCAAGAATCCAGCGTGCCCAAACCCTCCGAAGTAGGCCAAGAAGAAATGATGGAGGCCGTTCGCACAATGCTGCTGGGAGTAGGAGAAGACCCCGAACGTGAAGGATTGCTCAAAACCCCAAAACGGGTAGCAGAAGCAATGCGGTTTCTCACCAGCGGTTACAGTCAATCCCTCGAAGAACTCCTCAACGGCGCTATCTTTGACGAAGGCCACAACGAAATGGTACTGGTACGAGACATCAGCGTATTCAGTATGTGCGAACACCATATGCTGCCGTTTATGGGCCGAGTTCACATTGCTTACATTCCTAACCAAAAAGTAGTGGGATTAAGCAAATTAGCCCGAATTTCCGAGATGTACAGTCGCCGGTTGCAGGTGCAAGAACGTTTGACGCGCCAAATTGCCGAAGCAGTTCAGACAATATTGGAACCGAAGGGAGTGGCCGTAGTAATGGAAGCCAGCCATATGTGCATGACGATGCGGGGTGTGCAAAAACCTGGTGCTTGGACGGTTACGAGTGCAATGTTGGGCGTGTTCCAAGAAGAACAGAAAACTCGCGAAGAATTCCTGAATTTGATCCGCCACCAACCAGCATTCTTTTAGTCAATTGACACTTGACAGTTGGCAGTTGGCAGTTGGCAGTTAATAGTAATTAGTAGGTTGGCTTGAGGGACGAACCCTCCGTTTCACTCCGCCCAACCTAATCTATCAAGCAAGGCTAATGACAGCCAACAGTCAGCAGTCAACAGTCCATAGCCAGAGTAAAGGCTGTGGCAGCAATTCCATAATCCAAAATCTAAAGTCTAAAATCTAAAATCAGATGACGATCGACTGATAAACCCATAAAATAGACGGGTGACTCATGACTTGTGACTAAATGAATCCCATTAAATTCGGTACAGATGGCTGGCGCGGCATCATTGCTGACGATTTTACATTCGATCGCGTAGCGTTAGTCGCTCCCTTAGCGGCACAAGTTCTCGCACCAACCGGCGGCAGCGATGGCAGCAGCGGTACCGTAATTGTCGGTCACGACCGCCGATTTCTGGCTGAAGAATTTGCCAAAACAGCGGCTGTGGCCATCCAAAACGCAGGATTTGACGTGCTGCTTAGCGAATCCTACGCCCCCACTCCAGCTTTCAGTTTAGCTGCCAAACAATTAAATGCTTTGGGTGCGATCGTCCTGACAGCCAGCCACAATCCCGGTCCATATTTAGGGTTAAAAGTCAAGGGAGGATTTGGCGGTTCAGTTTCGCCCGAAGTTACTCAACAGATAGAAGCAAAACTAGACAATCCGGCGGCACTTTCAGCAACTCCCGGCAAATTGGAGAATTTCAATCCTTGGCCGGCTTACTGCAAAACCTTGCGGGAAATGGTAGATATTGAGGCGATTAAAGAAGCGATCGCCAGCGGCAAAATTACAGTATTTGTAGATGTAATGCACGGTGCCGCCGCCGGAGGATTAGCTCAAATTTTAGAAGAAACAGTACATGAAATCAACAGCGATCGAGATCCGCTGTTCGGCAGCGGTGCACCGGAACCTTTGCCGCGCTACCTGTCGCAGTTATTTCGGGTGATGCGTACTCATCAGCGAAAAAGTTCTGGTTTGTCGATCGGCTTTGTATTTGACGGAGATAGCGATCGAATTGCAGCCGTTGACTCTAGCGGCAACTTTCTCAGTTCACAAATCCTAGTTCCCATACTAATCGAACATTTAGCAAAACGGCGCGGCTTGACGGGGGAAGTCATCAAAACAGTCAGCGGTTCAGACATCATTCCCAAAATTGCCAAGCTGTACGACTTGCCTTTATTTGAAACGCCGATCGGTTACAAGTATATAGCCGATCGAATGTTAACCACCCAAGTCTTAGTCGGCGGCGAAGAATCCGGAGGAATTGGCTACGGTACGCACATTCCCGAACGAGATGCTTTACTTTCAGCGCTGTACTTATTAGAAGCAGTTGTCAAATCCGGGGAAGACTTAAGCGAAATTTACAGCCGACTGCAACAAGAAACAAGCTTTACTTCAGCTTATGACAGAATCGACTTGCACTTAGCTAACATGGAAGAAAGGTCGCGTTTGCTGTCGCTGCTGCAAAATCAACCCTTAACAGAAATCGCCGGCAAAGCAGTTGTAGATTGCAACAAAGTTGACGGATATAAATTCCGTTTAGCCGACGGAAGTTGGCTGTTAATTCGGTTTAGCGGAACCGAACCAGTGTTGCGGCTGTATTCAGAAGCGGCGACATTGAAAGAAGTTATGCAAAACTTAAACTGGGCGAAAAAGTGGGCGCATAATTAATCATAGTTTTGAACCGCAGATAAACGCAGATAAAAATAGCTCAAATACTATCAGCGTTAATCAGTGTTCGTCCGCCGATATCTGCGGTCAAAAAATCCCATTATTTCCCAGCCTCCAAGTAACCGACTCCCAAGCAACCAGAAACAATATAACTTATTTGCGATCGTGCGACGTTTTTTTTGTTAATATCAAGCAGTAAGTTTTAATTGAAATAATGACCGATCGCAAATTGCTAGTTGTAGCTACGGGCAATCCGGGTAAACTCAAGGAAATGCAAGTTTATCTTCAAGATTTGGGATGGGAATTGGAGATCAAACCGGAAGAGTTGGAAATTGAGGAAACAGGCGAAACTTTTATTGCTAATGCTTGCTTGAAGGCGTCTGAAGTGGCAAAAGCAACGGGCAAATGGTCGATTGCCGATGATTCTGGTTTAATGGTAGATGCACTCGACGGTCAACCTGGGATTTACTCCGCGCGCTACGGGAAAACCGATGCTGACAGGATATCTCGACTTCTCAAAGAATTGGGTAGCCAACAAAACCGGGAAGCACAATTTGTTTGCGCGATCGCGATCGCCCGTCCCGAGGGTACAATTGCCTTGCAAGTAGAAGGAATTTGTCGGGGCGAAATTCTCCACACCCCTCGCGGTACCGGAGGTTTCGGATACGATCCCATTTTCTACGTACCCGCACAGCAACAAACTTTTGCAGAAATGACACCCGATATCAAGCGATCGCACTCTCACCGCGGTCGAGCCTTCCATGCTCTATTACCACAAATAGCGAACCTTGTCTACCCATAATGAGGAAAAAAGCCAAAACAGGGGGTAACTGTGGCATTGGATATTGAGAGTTAGGTATCAGAATTAAACAGGAAAGAGGTTTTTCCTTAGCAATGACCAGTTACCAAAGACCAATTACCAAAGACCAATTACCAATACCCAATGCCCAATGCCCCAGTATCTTAGATTGCCTCCAAGTTCTTTTCCCCAGTCCGAATCCGAATAATTTGTTCTACAGGAGAGATGAAAATCTTGCCGTCGCCAATCTCGCCCGTGCGGGAAGCCGCGATAATTTTATCAACCACCATGTCAACCTGATCGTTTTCCACAACAATCTCGACCTTGAGCTTTTGCAAGAACTCAACGGTGTACTCAGAACCGCGATAGCGTTCTGTCATGCCCTTCTGACGGCCAAAACCTCTAACTTCAGAAACAGTCATCCCCACAATACCAGCATTGACGAGTGCGATTTTCACTTCGTCTAGTTTAAAGGGGCGAATAATAGCTTCAACCTTTTTCAAGTTTTTCACTCCTAACAGTTAGTACCTTCGTTATATTACTTAATCGGCGTGACATCTTTTAATACCACTGCCAACAGCAAGTATTTTGTCAAGTATATTACCCTATCTTGTACTCGCGATGAAATGCACGCCAACCTTTAACAATCTTCTCGGATTTTCCGGGCGCGCGGGTTCTCGGCTCCGGCCGATCGCGGTACAGTTAAGAAGACTGCAGCCGTCCCCCGCCGATCTGCTAAAACAGAAAAAGAACCCAGGAGACAGGAGTTTTCCGAGTTTCCGCTTTGCTATGTGAGATTTGCACGTATTGCTGAAAACTATAATTGCCAGAGGCGGTCAGTTAAACTATTCTTATGCACCCAGCCAGCCCTCCCCCTGACCGCAGCGGGCTTGATGCCCTACTGAGAAATCGCCCCTTCCTAGCCTTGTGGACGGGCCAGTTATTGGCCCAAGTGGCGGATAAAATTTTTTACGTATTGCTGATTATTCTGCTGAAAACCGGCGACTACCGACCCTGGCCGGTTTCTTGGCAACATTCGGAAAATTCTATGCTGTCAGCGGTGATGATCGCCTACACCGTGCCGGCGATCGTCTTTGGTTCAGTAGCCGGGATCGTGGTAGACCGCTTTTCCAAAAAGCAAATGCTGATCGCCTGCAACGTGATTCGAGCCGGGTTGATTGTAGCTTTGCCGTTTTTGCCCAAAGCTTTTGTGGTTTTGCTGACGGTGACGTTTTTGATCTCTACCGTAACGCAATTTTTTGCTCCGGCAGAGCAGGCGGCAATTCCTCTCGCTGTGGGGCGAGAGGGACTGATGTCGGCAAATGCGCTGTTCGCCTCGTCCACAATGGGCGGGATTATTGTCGGGATGACGATCGGCGAACCGCTGTTTAGTTGGGTCAAACACAGCTTCGGACCAGCTTCTCAAGAGTTTTTGCTGGGCGGGTTGTACCTGATATCGGCAGGTTTGATCTATGCCATGCGGATCAAAGAAAGTCATGCCGGCAGCAGTGGCAAAAATGTCCATCCTTGGCAAGATCTCAAAGAAGGTTTGCGCTATTTGAAACACAATCACCTTGTCAGCAACGCGATGGTGCAGTTGACAATTTTGTATTCCGTGTTTGCGGCGCTTCAGGTGCTGGCGATCGCGCTTTCAGGCAAAATAGGTCTCAAAGAAACTCAATTTGGCTTTTTGCTGGCTGCGGCGGGAGTCGGAATGGTCTTCGGCGCAGCCTTTTTGGGACACTGGGGCGGTCGATTCCACCACAAACCTCTACCTTTAATCGGTTTCTTGATGATGGGTTTTGTATTAGCAATGTTTGCCTTTACCCGACAGTTGTGGGTGGGATTCGGATTGAGTGCTCTGTTCGGTTTTGGTGCTTCCTTAATTAACGGCCCGATGCAGGCTCTGATTCAAGAAAAAACTCCAGAATCTATGCGGGGCAAAGTCTTTGGATTGGAAAACAATGCGATTAATATTGCTCTGAGCCTGCCTTTAGCGATTACCGGCCCGCTGACTGATGCTGTCAGCAAAGCCGTCCGATCGGATGACCTCGGCTTGCGGATCGTGTTACTGAGTTTGGGCTTTTTGGTATCGGTGATGGGCATGGCAGCTTGGAAACATACTCGCAAAGTATTGCAGGATGTTCTCTGAGACTTTGGCAAGAAGGAAGTTCGGCAACGAGCAATGTACGGGATGTAACGGAGGTAACGGATGTAACGGAGGTCAAGAAGAAGGGAGAAGGAAGAGGGAAGAGGGCTTTATTTTCGCGATCGATCTCTAACATAGCAATCCCCCTGATAGTGAGGACGTTCTTAATTGCTGAAACGATTGTTTTTGTTGTCGAATGTCGCATGACGAATCCTATACAAGCGTCATATCGCGGTAAACCGACATAGAGGCCGCTATTTCCTCTGTTTCTTTTCTTCCTCTGCTGTTCCACAATGTCTAGATCGGGCGAACCCTCTGCGATCGCGAAATCTTTTGTAAAATCTCACCACTTAAATTTTCATAGTTTCATTAATTGAGATTAAAGTAGTATAAAAGCTTTCATTAAAAATCATAATTAGTTTAAGGAAGGAAATTCTGTGCAACTAAAAACTAAAGTGACCATCAGACGTGCAACTGGTGGATTTGCTCTGATTGACAGCTTGATCCGCCACGGCGTCAAGCATATTTTTGGTTATCCGGGCGGCGCAATTCTGCCGCTTTACGACGAACTCTACCGCGCTGAAGAAACCGGCGTTATCAAACATATTCTGGTGCGGCACGAGCAAGGTGCTGCTCACGCGGCCGACGGGTACGCCCGCGCTACCGGACAAGTTGGTGTTTGTTTTGCTACTTCGGGCCCCGGCGCAACTAATTTAGTGACGGGGATTGCGACGGCACACATGGATTCGATCCCGATGGTAATTATTACCGGTCAGGTTCCCCGGCCGGCGATCGGCACTGATGCGTTTCAGGAAACGGATATTTACGGGATTACCCTGCCAATTGTCAAGCATTCCTATGTAGTGCGCGACCCCAGAGATATGGCGCGAATTGTGGCAGAAGCTTTCCACATCGCGAGTACAGGGCGGCCGGGGCCTGTGTTGGTTGATGTACCCAAGGATGTGGGTTTAGAAGAATTTGACTATCTGCCCGTGGAACCCGGAGCAGTGAGAATTCCGGGCTATCGGCCGACGGTGAAGGGAAATCCCCGCCAGATTAATCAAGCGATTCATTTGCTGAAGGAAGCAAAGCGTCCTTTGCTTTATGTGGGGGGCGGGGCGATCGCAGCGGGGGCGCACGAGGAAATTAAGGAACTCGCCGAACTTTTCCAATTGCCGGTGACGACAACGCTGATGGGCAAAGGTTCCTTTGACGAAAACCATCCTTTGTCTGTGAAAATGCTGGGGATGCACGGCACTGCTTACGCTAATTTTGCCGTTACCGAGTGCGATTTGCTGATTGCTGTAGGGGCGCGGTTTGACGATCGCGTGACCGGGAAATTAGACGAGTTTGCCGCGCGGGCTAAGGTGATTCACATCGATATCGACCCGGCGGAAGTCGGCAAAACTCGCGGCCCTGATGTGCCGATTGTCGGAGATGTCCGCCAAGTTTTGATCGATTTGCTGCGTCGCTGTCGGGAGACTGGAGTTTCGGGGAAGGCCGGACAGACTGCGGAATGGCTGCACAGGATCGATCGCTGGAAACAGGACTATCCGTTAGTTGTGCCTCATTACCCAGACATTTTGTCTCCGCAAGAGGTGATTTCCGAGTTGGCTACCCAAGCGCCGGATGCTTACTACACAACGGATGTCGGTCAACATCAAATGTGGTCGGCTCAATTCTTGAACAACGGGCCGCGCCGCTGGATTTCCAGCGCTGGTTTGGGCACGATGGGTTTCGGGGTGCCGGCGGCGATGGGCGCGAAAATGGCGCTGCCGCATGAGCAAGTGATTTGTATTGCTGGCGATGCTAGCGTGCAAATGAATATTCAAGAGCTGGGAACGCTAACACAATACGGCATTAATGTCAAGATTGTGATTGTAAATAACGGCTGGCAAGGCATGGTGCGGCAGTGGCAGCAGGCGTTCTACGGGGAGCGTTATTCCTCGTCGAATATGACTGTAGGGATGCCGGATTTTGTGATGCTGGCTGAAGCTTATGGCGTGAAGGGGATGCTGGTTTCGCGGCCGGAGGAACTCAAAGATGCGATCGGGCAAATGCTCGCTCACGAGGGCCCGGTGCTGATGAACGTCAAGGTGACGAGGGACGAAAACTGCTATCCGATGGTAGTTCCAGGAAAGAGCAACGCTCAAATGGTTGGTTTGCCTGAACGTAGCAAGTTGCAATCTGCCGAGTTGATTTATTGTCCGAGTTGCGGCGCGAAGAATGTTTCGACGAATAAGTTTTGTCCTGAGTGCGGGACAAAAGTTTAACGAGTTTTGAGTGGGGACTTAGGCAGTGCCTATTAGTCTCAACTTAAGGTCAAACGTAGTCATAGACTGCTGTTTATCGTCGAGGCCAGATCCCCCCTAGCCCCCCTTAAGAAGGGGGGAAGCGGAGCGATCTCAAAGTCCCCCTTCTTAAGGGGGATTTAGGGGATCTGGCATCAGATAACAGCGAGAAATACAAAGGTTTCAGACTTAAGTTGACACTAATGGGTAATGCCATGTCCTTACCCGGATCTGCTGTTTCACATTTAACACCATCTCCGCTGGCATCGCATCGAGAGCTTTAATCTGTAATCTCTAAGCATATTTTATGAGCCAGTGTCTAAACCCTGATTGCTTATTCCAAAACCCGTCTGGCTCTACAAAATTCTGTCAACAATGTGGGAATAAACTGCTATTGGGCGATCGCTACGGAGCCCAAAAAATTATTGGACAAGGGGGATTTGGGCGCACTTTTCTAGCTATTGACGAGTATAAACCATCAAAACCTTCCTGTGTTATTAAACAATTCTACCCCCAACTTCAAGGTACTTCTAGTATCCAGAAAGCTGCTGAGTTATTTGAGCTGGAAGCAGTACGCCTAGAACAGTTGGGTAAACATTCTCAAATTCCCGACTTATTAGCATATTTTAGTCAAGATGGACGGCAGTATTTAGTCCAAGAATTCATCGACGGTGAAAATTTAGCCCAAACACTAGAATCTAAGGGATATTTTAGCGAAACGCAGATTCGCAACTTGCTTAATAATTTATTGCCAGTATTCGAGTTCATTCATTCCCGCCAAGTAATTCACCGGGATATCAAGCCAGAAAATATTATTCTTAGGCAAGATGGGCAAGTGGTTTTAGTTGACTTTGGAGCCGCGAAATATGCGACACAAACGGCTCTAGCGGTAACGGGAACGAGGATCGGGACGGCTGGATATACGGCACCAGAACAAGCCAACGGCAAAGCTATTCATGCGAGTGATATTTATAGTCTGGGTGTGACTTGTCTGTGTCTGTTAACTCAGGTTGAGCCGATTTATTTATTCGATGATAGCGAGTTTGAGTGGGTGTGGCGAGAACACTTAAAAACATCTGTCAGTTCGGAACTGGGTCATATTTTAGATAAAATGATACAACCTGCTATTAAAAAACGTTATCAATCTGCTACTGAAGTTTTGCAGGATCTGGGTACTGTATCACCTCAATCATCAGCTCAAACACCTCCATCGGCACCGCCACCAGACTCGCTTAAATCAGCGCAGGGTGTTGACTATACTCGTCTCCGGGATTTGTTGGTCACAGGGGAGTGGAAAGAGGCGGATAGGGAAACATTCAAGGTGATGTTAAAAGCTGCTAGACGGGAGAAGGAAGGTTGGTTCGATACGAACTCGATCGAGAATTTTCCTGGCGATGATTTGCGGACGATCAACCAATTGTGGGTAAAATACAGTCAGGGTCACTTTGGCTTTAGCGTCCAGAAAAAAATCTGGTTAGAAATAGGCGGTAAAGTTGATTATGACACTGAATGCAAGCTAGGCGATCGTGTCGGTTGGCGAAAGAGGAGAAAGGGGAGGAAAGGTTGGTTGGAGTACGATGATTTAACCTTTAATCTAGAAGCAGCACGGGGGCACCTCCCGTCGTGTGCGCGTGTGTTTGCGTGGGGGGGAGAAGGATTGGGTTGGGTTGTTGGGGTGTTGGGGTGGTTGGGGTTGGTTGTCTGGTTCTCTCTTCTCTCGCATCGAGAGCTGTAAGGTGTAATCTATAGCGATTTCAGCCCTTGGTTGGTTTGCCAGAACGCAGCAAGTTGCAATCTGCGGAGTTGATTTATTGTCCGAGTTGCGGCGCGAAGAATGTTTCGACCAATAAGTTTTGTCCTGAGTGCGGGACAAAAGTTTAAAGGATGAAAGTAGGGACACGGCATTGCCCGTAGGTGTCAACAATCGCCTGAAAACAATTGTATCTCTGGTCGATCGCCGAGTCCCAATCCCCCTGGCATCCTTAAGAAGCTACCCTGTATACACAAGTCCGAAATCTGCGAACGCAATTCCTGAAACCCAAGTCTCGCATGAATCTCAGAAAGAAAGCTTATTTTCATAAATTTTAAGTTATTGATTCGGCAAAACTAGCAATCCAGGTGCTAGGAAACAGGGTTTCTACAATATGGGTCAGCGATCGACTTGTGTGTACGCAGTAGCCTCATAGAGGGGTAGCTAACCCGCATTTAGTATAAATAATATTTTTTTAATATTCAAATAACACTTATATGTGCAACAATTAAAATTGTAAATCGCAAATCCGTGAAAAACGTCTAGCCGCGACGTATCCCAACGGTTCAGATTTATAAATCACAAATTATCTGGTCATAGTAAATAGTCAAAAAAATCAAAGGGGTAACTGATGAGCAATCTTAAAGAAGCACTACCTGCCTCACAATTTCTGAAAAACAACTTGGGTATTTCCGAAATTCCGCTTGAAGCATACCTTAGCTATGGATATGCACTGCTCGCTATTGCTGGAGCTGATGGAGAGGTTTCAGAAGCCGAACTTAATTGGTTGCTAAATCATCAGCGCATGGCTGGCGCTCCTGAAGAAGTAATAGAAAAATACAAAACATTTGAATACAAAAATGCTGATTTAGAAAGCCTGCTGACCAAGATTACAGTTGATGTTTCTACTTGGTCAAAATCAAGGTCATTGTTGTATCATGCAATTCAAATGGCTCGTGCCGATGACAATTACTCACTTGAAGAGCAAAAAGCTGTAAAAAAAGCAGCTAAACTGCTGAAGGTTGAAGATGATATTGCGCTTGCTCTCCATAGGTTGATAGAAACAGAAGAAGCAGTAACGGCATTACGTAAAGCGCTACTACAAACTGAGGTTTTAGGTTAATCGAAGGGCTTTGTGTTACTTGAAAAAAGTTTAGTTGGTTTCATTAATTTTTATGGCAGTTAGATCCCGAATTATTCAATAATTCTGGGATATAACTGCTTTTTGGTGTTGTTACTTAATCGGGGTATAAAAAAATAAGTTGAAAATCCAGAAGCTTTGTGGATACAGGTTTACATGACTTGCATATTTAGCTTTTCATACCCTAAATTCAGCAACGCCTCAGCAACTACATAGCTCAACTTTAACCCCCATTTGTGACAGTTGGTCTTAGTCCTAATGCAAATAAACTTTGTGGTTTCCTCAAAATAGGAAAATTCGCGGGAGTAACAAATGAATCTTTATTTGGGAATAGATTTCGGCACCACGGGCGCCCGATCGACTGTGATAGACTCCCACGGTACAATACATTGTGAGACAGAGTATACTTTTGCCAACAACGGGCAACAACAGCCTCAATTGCCCTCGGTGTGGCAAAACGCGCTGTGGGATTCGATCGAGCAAATTCCCCCAACAATCCGCAATCAGGTAAGGGCGATCGCCCTTGACGGCACATCCTCCACTGTCATGCTGTGCAATACCGACGGTATACCAGTATGCGAGCCGATTTTATACAATGATGCGCGCGGTGCAGCGGTGACAGAGAGGTTGCGGGCGATCGCGCCGGATAACCACACAGTATTGAGCGCAACATCCAGTCTGGCAAAACTTCTGTGGTGGCAGGAGGGCGGGCACGGAGGCACCGCCCCTACGTTTTTCCTGCATCAAGCTGACTGGCTGGCTTTCCTGCTGCACGGAAAATTGGGAATTAGCGACTATCACAATGCTTTGAAACTCGGTTTTGATGTTGATACTTTGTGCTATCCGAATTGGCTGATAGAGGGAATTGCGGGCGCTGCAACTCCTGAATTGCCACAAATTGTCGCACCGGGCACGCCTGTGGGGGAAGTGAGAGCTCAAGTGGGCAATCGCTTCGGTTTTCCCCGCGATTGTATGGTTTGTGCTGGCACAACCGATAGCATTGCCGCATTTTTAGCAAGCGGTGTCAATTTACCAGGGGAAGCAGTAACTTCTCTCGGTTCTACACTAGCAGTTAAACTGTTAAGTCATACCCGCGTAGATGATTCTAGATACGGGATTTACAGTCATAAATTAGGCGATTTGTGGTTAGTTGGAGGTGCTTCTAATACCGGAGGTGCGGTGCTGCGGCATTTTTTTACTGATGTTGAGTTGGAGAATTATAGCACACAAATTGACCCCGCACAAGAGAGTTTGCTGGATTATTACCCATTGTTGAAAAAGGGCGATCGCTTTCCGATTAATGACCCGAATTTGCCGCCGAGACTCGAACCGCGTCCCGCTGATTCTGTGGAATTTCTGCACGGTTTGCTCGAAAGTATAGCGCGGATTGAAGCGCGGGGATATCAATTATTGCAAGAATTAGGTGCAACTGCTTTGACAAAGGTTTATACTGCTGGCGGCGGGGCACAAAATTCGGTTTGGAGTGCGATTAGAAAGCGTTATTTAAAAGTCCCTGTTGAAACGCCGGTTCATACTGCCGCTGCTTATGGGACGGCGTTATTAGCAATGCGAGGTGTTACAGATTAGAGTTATTGCATAAATCTGAGATGGATAGGGAAACCGCAGATGTATGCTGATTAACGCAGATGCTTTGCAATATACTTTCCGAATGGAAGTAATCTTGTTTATTGAGGCGGTTTCAAGCGACAAACTCTGATATTTTTACTTACACTCGCTGCAACTTAGCTGTTCTCGGATCGATGATTTTTCGGCCCAAACCTGAAAACTTAATTGCCAGATTAGTTTTGTCACCCGCCCCTAAAACGTGCGTAATTTCTCCCACTCCAAAAGCATGATGAAAAACCCGATCGCCCGTTTGCCAATCCGTCGATTGTCCATTGTTTCCCGGTTGAGAACTGCCGGAATTTGCTGCTGAATTATTACTTTTTCCCTTAGATGCAGCCGTTTTCCCCGCTTTAGTTTTCTTCGCACTTCCAGCCAGCAAATGTGTCGGCAATTCTCCTAAGAATAGCGAAGGGGTGCAGTGTTCCCGGAAACCTCCCCACAAGCGGCGTTCGCGAGTGTGGGTGAGAAATAGCAATTCCTGGGCGCGAGTGATGCCGACGTAGCACAAACGGCGTTCTTCTTCGATCGCTTTCGGGTCGTCCAAACTGCGGAAATTCGGAAATAAACCCTGTTCCATTCCGACTAAAAATACTACGGGAAACTCTAACCCTTTTGCCGAGTGCAGCGTCATCAGCGACACGCGGGAATCTTCTTCCTGCAAGTCATCTAAATCGGATGCTAAAGATGCTTTTGCTAAAAATGATGTCAGCGTCGGTTCTTCGTTTTGTTCTTCAAATTGCAGCACAGCATTGTACAATTCTCTGACGTTTTCTAGGCGATTTTCTGATTCCTCGGTTCCTTGGTTTTTCAAATCTTCAATGTAGCCTGAATCTTGGATAATTCCTTGGACAATTTGCGAAGCCGGCAGGGTTTCAACTTGCGATTGCCAACGGCCAATCATTTCGGCAAACTTAATAATAGCTTTTGCCGATCGCCCTGCGAGAGTATTGACAGAAGATTCATCGCTGAGGATTTCCCACAACGGAATGCCTAACTGAGTTGCAGCGTCTTCGATTTTGGAAAATGTGGTATCGCCAATGCCGCGGCGGGGAGTATTGATGATGCGTTTGAGGCTGACGCTATCGTCGGGATTGGCCAGCGCCCGCAGGTATGCTAGGATATCTTTGATTTCTTTGCGATCGTAAAACTTCAGCCCGCCGACAATATTGTAAGGAATATCTAAACGCATTAACGCTTCTTCAAAGGAGCGAGATTGAGCGTTTGTGCGGTAGAGAATCGCAAAGTTACTGCCGTTTTCGTATTCGGAATTTTGCCGCTTCAAGGAATGAATTTGACCCGCTACAAATTCCGCTTCATCTAATTCGTTGTCGGCGCGCCAGACAACAATCGGAGCTCCCGGTTCGCGAGTCGGGCGCAGAATTTTTTCTATGCGTTCGGTATTGTGTTCGATCAAGTGGTTCGCCACTTGCAGGATGTTTTCGCGCGATCGATAATTTTCCTCTAATTTTACCATTGTCCGAGTTTTCTCGTCTGACAAACCATCTCCGAAATCCTCTTGAAATTCCAGCAATATGGTATAATCTGCCATGCGAAAGCTGTAAATTGATTGATCGACATCGCCCACGACAAAAATCGAGCGGTTTTGCCATTTATCGAATTTTTTCGGATCGGCGTTATTTGTTACCAGCATCCGAATCAAATCGTATTGAGTGCGGTTGGTATCTTGGTATTCGTCAACTAAAATATGGCAAAACTTTTTATGCCAATAATTTAATACATTTTCGTTTTGGCTCAAAAGTTTAACGGGAACGAGGATTAAATCGTCAAAATCTAGGGCATTGTTGGCTGCTAAAGCATCTTGGTAGCGACTGTAAACATCGGCAATCACGCGACCTCGATAATCGGGTTCTGCTGCTTGGTATTCTTGAGGCGACAAGCCTTTATTTTTAGCGTTGCTGATGACATAGCGGACTTTTCGCGGGTCAAATTTCTTGTCGTCTAGATTGAGGGTTTTTGTAACAATTTGTTTGACGATACTTTGAGCATCTGATTCATCAAAAATCGAAAAGTTTTTCTGCCACTTGCGGCCTTTTTCGTCTTGGTATTTTTCAATATCGTAGCGGAGAATGCGACCGCACAAAGAGTGAAAAGTCCCCATCCAAATGTGTTTGGTAATTCTTTGGTAAATTTGCGATCGCAATTTGGTTTGTACATCCGGGGCTAAGTCTACCAAAGGTTTGCCATATTCCGCTTCAGCTTGCTGAGTTGCCAGCAATTTCTCAATTCTTTCTTTCATCTCCCTGGCGGCTTTATTGGTAAATGTCACCGCCAGAATATTTTCAGGATCGACTCGATGGGTGCGAACTAAGTTAGCAACTCGGTAAGTTAGAGCTCTGGTTTTGCCGGAACCAGCGCCCGCTACTACTAACAGCGGCCCGTTATAATGGGCGACTGCTTGGCGCTGAGATGGGTTGAGGTGGCTGAGGAAATCAGTGGTTTGAGTCATAGCTAGAAAGTTAGTTTAATTTTTTAAGGGGTAAATAATAGTTGGTATGCGATACCGCGAGTTTTTTTAAGGTAAGGTGCGCTAGGCGCACCCTATATTATAACTAGAACGGTGAATTTTTGAAGTTTAAATATTTTTTTGCCAAGCGAGTTGTTTAAGGTAAGAGGCTCGGCGCGCCCCCTACACTATAAATAGATAGGTAATTTTCTTTAACGTTTAAATATCCGCGTTAGCCACATTGCTGCTAATATTCCCAAGCCAATCCAAATGGCAATAATCACAACAGCCGCAGCCCGATTTATCGGTTTTCCTCGTTCTATTTCTGCGGCTGCTTTTTCCCGACACTCGGCTAAAACCTGTGGCGGAATCATCTTCATTACCAGCCAAATTCCCAAAGGTACAATTATCAAATCGTCCAAGTAGCCGAGAACCGGTATGAAGTCAGGAATTAAGTCGATCGGGCTAAAAGCGTAGGCCACCGTAAGCCCTGCTATAATTCTGGCGTACCAAGGTACTCTCTGGTCTGTACTGGCTAAATAAACCGCGTAAGTCTCTTTTTTGAGTCGGCGGGCAGCTTGTTTTAACGATTGCATATTTTAATGACTGTAGTTTAGACTAAAAAATGAGTGCAGCTAAAAGTAGTCGCCTTTTAACAGAAGGCAAGATGTTGCTCAAAAACTCAAGAGGTAGGAGATTAAACAGCTAATTTTGAAGACTTTTTGCGTCGAGAAACCCGTTTTTTAACAGTGGGATAGTATGGTGCTTTAGTACGTGCCTTTCCTTTTTCCCAGCCGGGGGATTTTCCCCTATGTTTAGGCATTTTCGCGGGAGTACCAAGGTCAACTAAAACTGACAACATTGATTGGGCAACACGTCCAGGAGTTAAATTGATATTAGCAGATTGCCAAGGTAAGATATTCTCGACGACTAAATCCCTAGCTAGCCAGAGTTGCCAACTCATCAATGGCATTAAATCGCTCCAGCGCTCTGATTGTTCGGGAGTTCTCAAGTTAGGCAATGTCCAATGTAATCTTTGCTTAGCAAATCTATACCAATGGTCCACTCCAAAACGTCGTAAATACTTAAACCAAACAGTTTCTAGAGGGAGAGTTCGTTCTCCCACCCAAGCCAACCACAAGGGTGGAAACGGCTGACCGTTTGACATGGGATTCATTCTTTCGACCAGGATTAAATTGACTCTCTGTTCGGCGGCACGATAAAAATGTAAGTCAAGCCATTGCCTGACTCGAACTTGTCCCAACTGTGAATGTTCGTCAATTTCAATCACATTATCTGCAAGGAGCCATGTGGTTGGGTCGGAGAGCCTCATTTTCTGACCATGTTTCCGTGGCCTACCGCGACCACTATAGGCTGGTGGTGCTGACCATAAGCAGGCATTCTTTCGGAGTCTCATTAAACAATCAACTTGAATATCTGCTATAGCCAGTACCCAATTTGCATTGCCATATTCTCTATCTAAAACTGCTAAGACTGGATTGACGCTCTGTTCACAGACAAGTTTGAGTTGGGAAGCTGCTTGAAGTATGGGTGAACACCCACTACTAATTCTTTCATGGAGCAGGGGTAATGCCCAACTTCCTTGCGCTTCAGGTATCCACGCAATGGTACTGTACCCCTGCCCAAGAATTACACCCCCCTGATATTCATGGGTTCTATCTTTTAATGTTTTAGCATCTGGTCTCCCCCATGCAGTGTGGTCAATTGCCACTAACATATGTTCTGCTACGGGTACTTGCTGTTCTAATTGCTCCAGATACAGCAGCATCAGTTTTTTCCGGTCTGGCCTACAGTCTTGCAATGCCTCGTAGACGCCGAGGCGTTTGACGATTGAATAGTGGGCTGAGTGAAAATTCTGCCAAACATGACGCATTCGGAGTGCTCATCACTGCATCCATCAGCTCGAATGTGGCATCCTTGGCTTGCACCAATAACTCGTATGCTGCTTGACGAAAGTCCTTTAATCGTTCACTGTTCATTGAGGGAGGGGATAGGTTTTATTTTGCACCCTCATTCTCTCCCGGCGCGGTGGCTCAAGTTCTTCTTTGGCCACCGTTCTCATCTTTATTTAGTCTAAACTACAGTTAATGAAATGGGCTCATTTAATATGACTTGCAATTGTTTCACTCTCCACAGTTGCTTCCACTGGCCAAGAATTTTCCATCTCTACTGTTTGTTTGGGCTGGTAAACTGCCAAATCGAACCAGAAAGTCGTACCCACATTAACTTCGCTAACTAAATTAATTTTAGTGTGGTGCTTGTCAATAATGTTTCTGACAATAGAAAGACCTAATCCCGTTCCTTCTAAAGTGTGTACTCGGTTTTCTACCCGGAAAAAGCGATCGAAGATTGCTTGTTGGTCTTCAGGATCTATGCCAATTCCAGTATCAGAAATTTCGATCCGCACTACCGGAAAATGTTTGGCATCCGGTGACAAGTTTTGGTTAACGGATTGACCGTCTTTGTGGGTTGACGCCTCCGGTTCTAGCAAATACGCTCGAATTGCCACCTTGCCACCGGACTGAGTAAATTTTAAGGCATTTCCTACTAAATTTGCAAATACTTGCAGTAACAAATCGTAATGACCTAAAGCAGGCGGCAAATACGGGTCAACTTCTTGCTCTAATTCAATGCCTTTATCCTTAGCATTTAACTGATAAGTCCGCAGGGTTTGTTCGACTGCTTGCGGGAGGTCAACAGCTTCCAAGTGATAAACTCGGCAGGATTCCAGTCGCGACAAGTCTAACACGTCGTTAACTAAACGAGTTAGTCGATCGGTTTCTCGATTGGCAATTTCTAGGAATTCCCTGCGCTCACTTTCTAGAAGGTCTTCTCCGTACTCGTGGAGAGTCTCGATAAAAGATTTGATATTAAATAAAGGTGTTCTCAATTCGTGAGAAACATTGCTGATAAAATTGCTTTTAGCCTCATTGAGTTCTACTTCGCGAGTAATGTCCTGCACTGTCATTGCAATGCCTTTGAGACTTTCTCGGTAATTTCCGGAACCTTGATGCTTGGAGGTTTGCTCGTAGAAAGTACACTCTACAGCTACCGGGCGTTGTGGCTCGGTACAGGTATCTTCTTCATGGCGGATGCAGCTTCTGCACAGCGGTTCGGCACCAGGCGCTTTGTGCAGAATGACAGTAGTTAAAACAATCCGAATTGTACGGTTAACTGGTTCGCTCATTGAGATGCGAAATTCGCCGCCGTCGCGATCGCCTGCAGCTATTTCCTGCAACGGTCTAGCCAACTCCTGCTGCACTTCCGCAGGCAAAATATTTAGAACATTTACTCCGAGCGCATTTTTACCTTCCCATCCAAAAATCCGCATCCCCGTCGGATTAACTAAAATCACCTGCAAATTTGCGTCTAATAAAAGCGCGCCATCAGCAATCGTTGAAACCAAAGTTTCTAACTTAGCTTTTTCCGCTGTCAGCTCTTCAATATTTTGTTCTTCATAGCTTTCGAGTTTCTGGGCCATTTCATTAAAACTGCCTATCAACTCGCCCAATTCTCCCCCTAAAGGCAGGTCAACTCGCTGCTTAAAATTCCCGCTGGCAATGTTTTTGACCCCAAAAACTAATTGTTTGATCGGCTGAGTAATTGTCAGGGCATTAAATACAGCCCCCAAAATTACCATCACCCAAATTGTTACAAATACTGCTAAAGTGACATCCCTAGTCAGATTTGAAGAGATAACTGCTGCGGGATTTGGGTTAATGCCGATCGCCAAAACTCCCAAATATTTGTCTTCATGAATTAACGGCACAAATACATCGGTAACTTCTCCATCTGGCGTCAAATGCTGCCGCACCAAAGGCAAAGAAGTTAAATTTCTCGCCTCAATATCGGTGATAAAATTATCCGGAAGTTTGATCTGGCGGCGCAGCGTCAGGGAAGTTTCCACCTCGGATTCTGAAAAGGGTATCCCCAGGAAAATATCCCCCGCTTCGTCGGCGTAAAGCATATAGCGGACGCTAGAAGTGCTGCTGTAAAATTGGCGGGAAAAGCGAGCGACTTCGGAGCGATCGTTTTTGGCAATCAGTGGCGCCACATTTGCCGCCAATAGCAGGCCGAGGTCGCGGCCGTAGCGAGTATCGTTAAGTCGGGCATCTTGCTGGATAGTATTCACCGCCCAGAATGTCAGGCCGCTCATAATTAACGATACTACGAGGGTAGCAGCGGCCATCAGGCGGGTCTGGAGGGTAAAATCCGACCACCAGCGGGCAATAATTTCTCCGATTTTGTTTAGTATGGCCAGCATTTCACCACTTCACCCGTTCAATATTAAAAGCAAGATCAATTCAGTTGGGTCCCGATCGAATTTTTTGCTGGGACTTGTCCGCTACCGCCATCGCATAGGTACCAAATTTCATTGTTACATTTCTACATTGAGATTGCTTGGCTTTCGGATGGCGGCAGATGTCGCAATTCCTAATTTTCATCACCCAGGGCTCGGCGGCCGATGTCCCGGCGGCAGTAGACGCCTTCAAATTGGATGCAATCAACTGCTGTATAAGCCTTGGAAATAGCTTGTTCCAAAGTTTCTCCCGTCGCAGTTACACCTAAAACCCGGCCGCCGTCGCTCACTAACTGTTGCTGCTTTAACTGGGTGCCGGCGTGAAACACTTCTGCTCCTTTGGCTTCAGCTTCCTCTATACCTGTAATCACTTGGCCTTTTTGATAACTTCCAGGATAGCCCCCAGAAGCCAAAACTACGCAGACAGAGGCCCCCGACTTCCAGCGAATAGAATATTCACCGAGACGCTGCTGACAGCACGCCAGCACCAAATCTTCCAAAGGAGTTTCCAGCAGTGACAAAACTGCTTGAGTTTCGGGATCTCCGAAACGGCAGTTGAATTCTAAGACTTTGGGTTCTCCGTCGGGGGTAATCATTAAACCGGCGTAGAGTACACCCCGGTAGTCGATTTTGCGTTTTTGCAGTGCTGTAAGGGTGGGTTCAAGAATTTCTTCTTGAATCCTTTCCATGAGTTCCGGGGTGACCATGGGCGCTGGGGCGTAGGCTCCCATACCGCCGGTGTTGGCTCCCTTGTCGCCTTCGCCGATAGCTTTGTGGTCTTGGGCCGGCAACAACGGTTCCACTGTGATGCCGTCGGTGAGGGCGAGAATCGAGACTTCTTGACCTGTTAAGAATTCTTCGACGACGACTCGGATGTTGTCGGTGCCGAATTCGCCTCGGAAAATGGTGTTGATAGCGCTGTGAGCCATTTTGACGGTGGTGGCAACGGTGACTCCTTTGCCTGATGCGAGTCCGTCTGCTTTGATAACTATTGGGGTTCCTTGTTCCAGAACGTATGCTTTTGCTGCTTCTGCGTCTGTAAATACGGCAGCTTTCGGTGTTGGAATGCCTGCTTCGAGCATCAATTCTTTGGCCCAAGATTTGCTGGATTCAATTTGGGCTCCGGCTTTGGTGGGGCCGAAAATCATCATTTTTCGCTGTTGGAAATAGTCGGCGATGCCTAGCGATAGGGGCAATTCGGGGCCGACGATGACTAATCCGATGTTGTTGACCATCACAAAGCGTTCGATGCCTTGGAAGTCGTCGATGTTGAGCGACAGATTTTGACAGCCTTTGGTGGTAGCTGTGCCGCCGTTGCCCGGTACGCAGAATACTTGTTTAATCCGCGTAGATTCTAGCAGTTTTTTTGCGATCGCGTGTTCGCGACCTCCGTTTCCCACAACTAAAACTTTCACAGTATCCTCACCTATAAATTTTGTTCCCTGAATGTCTGATTTTCAGTGTTGGCATCTGTCTATCTGCTTTTTGCAGTGCTGTCAATTATGCCATGGTTGGCGCTAGGGAATTGCTAGATGTGGAACTTTTCTGGAGGGGTGGGGTTCGACGGCTGTTTCTCAATGGCTGGGAGTGTGCAATAATTAAAGACTTTAGCCACCCAATTTTTCTGGGTCTGCCTCGATTTAATCCTGCAATTAAAACTCTTTTTTGGCTTTTAAGTCTTCAATTACTGTAATTGAGCCAGGGTCAAATAGCGATAAGATAGGCAGGTTGACTTTGCGGAATTTTACTCACATGAAATCAAATCAAACTGCTGCGAGTTCGTCTGCCAAATTTAAGCGGGTGGGCGTTGTCGGCGGCGGCCAGCTAGCTTCGATGATGGGGGATGCTGCTAGGGCGCTAGGTATTGAATTGGTAGTGCAAACTCCCCATGCTACCGATCCAGCAGTTTCGGTTGCTGCTAGTGCTGTTTTGGCTGCTGTTAATAATGTTTTGGCTACGGCTCAATTGGCTGCTGGCTGCGATGTTATTACTTTTGAAAATGAGTTTGTGGATTTGGATGGTTTGCGGCCGCTAGAAGAGCAAGGTGTGTTATTTCAGCCGAGTTTGTCGTCGCTTTCTCCTTTGTTGGATAAGTACGTTCAACGCTGTTATTTACAAGGTTTAGGTTTGCCAACTCCGAAGTTTTGGGAATGGGATTGCAGCGCGGATTTGCCCCCAGAATTGTTTAAGGCGGTGGCGATCGACTTTCCGGCAATTTCTGTTTCTGACAGCGTGCAGAGTGAAGGAGACTCGGATGCTGGATCGATCGACTTTGCCTTTGTCGTCAAAGTTCGCCGCCACGGTTATGACGGCCAAGGTACTTTTATTGTTAAGGATCGGGGGAGTTTTGAGTCAATTCGTGCTAAACTTCAAGGTCAGTCTTTGCTAGTGGAAGAGTTTGTGCCGTTCGATCGCGAGTTGGCAGTGATTGCAGCTCGATCGGCAACTGGCGAAATTGCGATTTATCCGATCGTCGAAACTCAGCAGCAAAATCAGGTTTGTCATGTGGTGATTGCGCCCGCTGATATTAGTTTAGATGTGAAAACAGAAGCTTGTGCGATCGCCCGCACTCTCCTCAACAGCTTAGAAGCTGTCGGCGTATTCGGCATTGAATTATTTTTAACCGCCGATAATAAGCTGTTAGTCAATGAAATTGCACCCCGCACCCACAACTCGGGACATTTTACCATTGATGCCTGCGAAACTTCACAATTTGAACAGCATTTGCGCGCAGTTTGTCAACTGCCTTTAGGTAATTCGGCTTTGAAATGTGCAGGCGCTGTCATGGTAAATTTGCTAGGCTACGAGTCGGCTGAGTCTGATTATTTAGCAAAACGAAAACAACTGGCACAAATCAGTGGTGCTTTTGTACATTGGTATGGTAAGAAAGTATCGCATCCCGGTCGCAAACTCGGTCACGTTACAGTTGTGCTCGACGCGGACAAGGTGGATCGGGGGCGATCGCAAGCACAGGCGATCGCTCAAAGCGTTGAATCTATCTGGTATGCAAGTTAAATTGCTCGAAGCTTGCCAAAATCTGGTGAGTTGGTATATATTAAATAGAGGTTCTACTGCGACGTTGGTGACTGCCAATAATGTTTTTTTGATCTATAACTCTTAACTCTCGGGAATCAAGATGTTTGGACAGCAGTAAACTGGGCTTGTACCCAGAAACTTTAAGTCCGAGCCAACGGTACCCACCTGGTAAAATACCAGGTCAAAAGCTGAGGTAAGACGGCGTTGCGGGGAGCTATTAAAATTTGGATTGAGATAGGCGCTGTGAAATATGGCTAGCCTATTTTTTTTGAGTAAACGCCTTTACTCATACTTGGATTTTACGTATGATTAGTTGAGATTCGAGTTTAGACTAGGTACATCAAAAAGTGCGATCGCTGTGAGACTGGCGAATGTCTATAGAACCTATTTGCGATCTATTCATTTGCTATTGCCAACCGTTTCTTTGCTAAGCGTTTAAGCATGAGCCGAATGAAACACACGTTGAGCTTAGCCATGGCATTCTCCAGCGTCCCCTCGAAATTCTTACACTGTTATACCCGCGCATTTGACCGCTCAATAACCCAACGAGTCGGAATGACGACAAATCCCGTCTGCCCTTGCTGCTGCTTTTGGGCTTTGGTCGGCTTCGGAGCCACTTCAAACTGAATTTTAGTCACTGGAGTTTAGACTAAATAAGCCTTAAAGCGTTATGTGTCTCAACCCCAGAACGTTTATTTAGCAACGGCAACGGTCGCACCGCGAGCAAGCTATGAGGCTCAACGATGAGACTGATGCGGTGCGACCGTTGACGTTCTTGATAACTGGCGAACTCTCTGTGATATTGATAGGCCTCCTAA
Organism: Microcoleus sp. Pol12A5; assembly: GCF_036701435.1. Taxonomy (NCBI): domain Bacteria; kingdom Bacillati; phylum Cyanobacteriota; class Cyanophyceae; order Oscillatoriales; family Microcoleaceae; genus Microcoleus; species Microcoleus sp. Pol12A5. The sequence continues at coordinate 77 of NZ_JAUBQU010000013.1, read as the reverse complement.
CTGCATTTGAGACGAAACAAGACAGTACGATCACCCGAGCAACAGTACGATCGCTGGCGCCACAAGTACGATTGCAA